>CAVKMC010000231.1:0-3583 GCA_963657285.1 Agathobacter sp. | reverse complement strand
CATGCCGTGGGTGCCATCGATGGACACCACCCGGCCGGGATAGGCTACACACATAATGGGTTCTCCTTTCAGGATAGAGATATAAGTGAGGAGTGAGGAGTGAGGAGTGGTGGTGCGGCGCACAAATTAAGAAGCGCCGCGAGTTTGGAAATTCAGCGCGCTTACTTGCTTTCTCACGACCGTTATCCGTTTGCCGTAGCGGAGAAGTAGCCAAACGCGTTTACCTTATTCAAAATTTGCGCCGCTTTCCAATTTGATGCGGCGCACCTTCACTCCTCACTCCTCACTCCTCACTTTAAAGCGCCGTACCACGCTTGCCCGAGGCTCACTCCCCCATCCCCCGGCGGGACCTTTTCGTTTGTATAGACCCGATGGCCTCGGGCTTCGAGGGCTTCCTTTGCGCCGGTCATGAGGATCTGATTCAAGAAACAGCCGCCGGAGAGGAGGATATTTCTTTCGCCGAAATAGCTGGCGCTATCCACCATCATTTTTATAATCGCCTCGTGAAAGGCGAGGGCTTTCTCTTCTATTGTACCACGGCCTGCCACCAGCGCTTCGATGAGCGGGCCGGCGTCCCAGAGGAGGCAGCCGCCCTCTTCTTTGCCGCTCCAGGAAATAGTATTTTCTCTTCGCCCTTCTTTTATAGCCTTCTCCGCCGCGGTCTCTAGCGCCATGGGGCACTCGCCTTTGAAACGATTTTCGCTGGCCAATCCCAGGAGCGCCGCCGCGGCGTCGAAGAGGCGGCCCATGCTGGAATTTGAAATCGTATTCACGCCATGAGAAATGGCAGCGCTCACCAAGGGATAGCGCGGGTCATCAGACGGAAGGCCAGCGTCTGTCAGGTAGCAGAGCGCCGTCTTCCACGCCTGCTCGATGGAGCGGTCACCACCAATCAGTGGTACCGATTTCAAATGGCCCACGCGCTTCATGGAAATCCCTTCGCAGAGCAAAATTTCCCCGCCCCAGATGGTGCCGTCATCGCCGTAGCCGGTGCCATCAAAGACGAAGGCCAGCGCCCGCTCCGTGAGGCCGTGCTCCGCCATCACCGAGAGCGCATGAGCGTGGTGGTGCTGCACCTCGTAGAGCGGAAGATTTCTCCCTGTGGAAATCCTTTCTGCTAAAGCCCTGGACACATAGCGCGGATGCTTGTCACACACAATCGCCTGCGGCGTGATGCCCAGGAGCTTCTCCCAGTCCCTTTCCGTTTCCCGGAAATAAATCTCCGCGCCCGCTTCCGTGAGTTCGCATGGCATTTCCGCGGGATAGAAGCGTCCGCCGCCCCCAAGGCAAAAGCCCGGCGCCATGTCCGCCCCCAAGGCCAGCACCGCGCCCGCTCCGCCTGCGGCCGCCGGCTCAGGGAGAAAACCGCGGGTCCTGCGGATGAGCTGCAGCGCGCTTCCATTTCTCTGCATCACGCTGTCGTCGGCGGGGCGCAGGATGTCTCGGTCGTAGCCAAAAATTCCTGCGATCTCCGGGTGTGCTGCAAAGAATTTTTTTGCGTCCGCATCTTTATATATCATGGGCCGGCCGCTTTCGTTCGCACTGGTGACCACCATCGGCGCGCCGACACCGCCCGCCAGGAGCGCGTAGAATCCCGTGGACGGCAGCATAATTCCCAACCGCGGCACCTTATCCGCAATGGCGGGAGAGACCGGCGCCTTTCGCTTCGCGAGCACAATGGGCCGGACCGCCGAGGTGAGCGCGTCCCTTTCGATTTCTGAAAGACTCACCAGCTTCTCCGCTTCTTCTATAGAGGAAACCATGAGCGCAAAGGGCTTGCCCTCCCGATGCTTGAGTCCCCGCAGCCGCCGCGCCGCATCTTCTACGTCCCCGCGGCACACCAGCTGATACCCACCGAGACCTTTCACGAGAATGATGGCGCCGGCCTTCACAAGAGAAATCGCCTCCGCCATGGCCGCGTCCTTTTCTATTTCCTGTCCACTTCTCGTCACTCCCCAGAGCTGCGGCCCGCAATCTCGGCAGGAGATCGATTCCGCGTGGCAGCGCCGGTCCGTCTCGTCCGTATACTCCGCCTCGCAATCGGTGCAGAGCGGAAATTTTTCCATGGTCGTCCGCTCGCGGTCGTAAGGCAGCGCACGGATCATCGTGTACCTCGGCCCGCAGGCGGTGCAGGAAATATACGGATACCCCTGCCGGCGATTTCCCGCGTCCACAAGCTCCGCCGCGCAGTCTCTGCAAATCCCAAGGTCCGCAGGGAAAATAGGAGCCGCCGCCTCGCCGGAGCTTTCCGCCGCGCGGAAATCCTTCGCCGAAATGTCCTCGCCGATTTCCCAAGTCAGCCGCTCCACCAGCTTCGGACTTTTTGCATTTCTGATTTCGCCCATGAAAAGAAGGAGAGCGTCTTCGCTCCCCTTCGCTTGTATTTCTACGATGCCGCCCTCATTCTTCACGGACCCCACAATTCCCAAATCCTTCGCCAGGCGGCACACCCAAGGACGGAATCCCACCCCCTGCACCCGCCCCGTGGCGGTGATGATGCATGAAATTTGTTTTTTCATGGGAGGCTCCTTTCGGGTTGAGATGGGATAAGGGCTATCGATTTAGTAGTCGGTAGTTAGTAATTAGTGATCAGTGGTTAGTAGTCAGTACGCGTTTACCTGCTCCGTTCCAAACTGCTTCACCTGTTATACACCGTCTTTGTCCCTAATGGAGTAGCCCCTTGGAGAAGGGGCGCGCGTTAGCGGGGGATGGAGTGCCTCGCAGAGGCACAATCAGCGAAAGGGTAAGCTGTAAAACTTTACGCAAATGGTAGCATGCTTATGGCTAGTGCTGATTATGCGCCTTCAGCGCATTCCATCCCGCCCTATTGGGCGGCGCCGTTTGGCCTCTAAGGAAGGCGCCCTAATGGGCAGGCTAAGCGCCTCTTCATAGTGGGCCAAACTTGGAAATCCTTCTGCAGGATTCCCATCTCCAAGGGGCGACGCGTTTGAGGCTAGAGTCATGCTTTCCCTTCTCTTTCCTTAACCCGTTCTTCAATGACACGCAAAATATACTGACACACATTTTGCAAATTATGCTCGATATCCAAATTGGAAAAGCGAAGCACAAGAATATCGTAAGCCTCTATACGTGAGCTTCGTTTCTTATCGTAGGCCATTCCTTTCATGGAGTAATGCTGCATCCCATCTACTTCAATGACTACGCCGGCTCGGCGGCAAAAGAAATCAACGATATAGTTTTCAATAAGATATTGGCGATACACCCGCGTAGGGCAGTGCTTCAAGCAAACATTCCACAATAATTTTTCTTGTGGCGTCATATGATTTCTAAGCTCTCTGGCTCTAAGCCGCAAGCTTTCATTCTGCCTGATAAACATAGCTGCTCCTTTGCTTGTAATCCATCGAAACGTAACAAACTGCCTCTAGCCTTACAAGAGTAGCCCCTTGAAGAAGGGGCGCGCGTTAGCGGGGGATGGAGTGCCTCGCAGAGGCACAATCAGCGAAAGGGTAAGCTGTAAAACTTTACGCAAATGGTAGCATGCTTATGGCTAGTGCTGATTATGCGCCTTCGGCGCATTCCATCCCGCCCTATTGGGCGGCCCCTTCTCCAAGGGGCGACTCAT
>CAVKMC010000230.1:0-3586 GCA_963657285.1 Agathobacter sp. | reverse complement strand
AAGCAGTAGCCCCTTGGAGAAGGGGCGCGCGTTAGCGGAGGATAGAAGTGCCTCGAAGAGGCACAACCAGCGAGAGGGTAAGCTGCAAAACTTTATGCAAATGGTAGCATGCTTATGGCTGGTGCTGATTATGCGCCTTCGGCGCATTTCTATCCGGCGCTATCGGAGGGCCCTTCTCCAAGGGTCTACTCTCATAAGGCTAGAGCAACAAATTTGTTGTAACCCTCAGCATAAATTTCTTAACGCTATAGTCTTGGGTGGAGTATGTGCTCGTCCTGCTACAACGTGATTGCATGGCAAGAGCCTCCACCAGAGCTCCAAGCTCCAAGCTCATAGCTCAAAGCTATGGCGAAGCAGGTAAAAGCGCCACTCCTCACTTCAACACTAAAAGATTCAGCCCGGAGTGGAGGAAATGAATTTGGGGTTTTTATTTGTATTTAACAGCGTCCTTCTTGGCGTGGGCCTGGCGATGGACGCCTTTTCGGTGTCTTTGGCCAACGGCATGGCCAACCATTTCATCAAGCGCAGCACCATGTGTCTCATCGCGGGGACTTTTGGATTTTTCCAGCTTCTGATGCCCATGACCGGCTGGTTCTGCGTCAACTGGATCGTGGATATTTTCCAATTTCTTTTGCCCTTGGTGCCATGGATCGCCCTCATCCTTCTCTGCTTCATCGGCGGGAAGATGATCAAGGACGGCCTCTCGGGCGAGGAAGAGGACGTGAAGGTGGAGGTGGGCTTCCGGTATCTTCTGGTGCAGGGCCTGGCCACGTCCATGGACGCGCTCTCGGTGGGCTTCACCATCGCCGAGTACCATTGGCATGAGGCTTTCATCTGCAGCGCCATCGTAGGCGCCACCACCTTCGCCATCTGCATGGCGGGCCTCGAGCTGGGAAAGAAATTCGGCATGAAGCTCGCCGACAAGGCGACGATCCTAGGCGGCGTGATCCTCATCGCCATTGGGATAGAAATATTTTTGACGGCCTAGGAAATAGGGATAAAGCATACTTACTTGCGCGGCCATAGCTAGGAGCTTGGAGCTAGGAGCTTGGAGCTCGGTTAGTGTCTCTTGTCATGCAACCACATAGACGAGACAAGGGCACGCCTTTGTTTCCTGACTCTATTGTTACGCAGGTCTACTGACTCCAGCGGAGCTCCAAGCTCCAAGCTCCAGGCTCCTAGCTATGGCGAAGCAGTTAAACGCATCTGATCCCTTTGCACAAAAGGAGACTCCCCATCGAGTCTCCTTTTTCTTTTGAAATGCTCCTAGAAATTTTATATAATAAGGAGAAAACTATTTCAAAAAGGAAAGAAGGATACCATGTATCTCATCGATACTTATGACGTGATCGTGGTGGGCGCGGGGCATGCGGGCTGCGAGGCGGCTTTGGCGGCGGCGCGGATGGGCATGAAGACGCTGCTCACCACCATTTGTTTGGACAATGTGGCCATGATGCCATGCAACCCGGCCATCGGCGGCCCGGGCAAGAGCCATCTGGTCAAGGAAATCGACGCCCTTGGCGGCGAGATGGGCATCGCTGCCGACGCGACGGCCATCCAGATGCGCATGCTGAATCTGGGCAAGGGCCCGGCGGTGTATTCGCTGCGCGCCCAGTCGGACAAGAATGAATACCACCGCTACATGAAAAAGGTAGTGGAGAATACAGATAACCTGGACCTGAAGCAAGTGCAGGTGATGGACATTTTGATCGAGGAGGGCCGCTGCGTGGGCATCACCACGGAGCTGGGCGAGGAGTACCGCGGGAAAGCGGTGATCCTTGCCACCGGCACCTATCTCGACAGCCAGATCATCATCGGCGACAACATGTACTCCGGCGGGCCGAACGGCATGCGCCCGTCCGTGGGACTGTCGGAAAATTTGAAGAACCACGGCCTCCATATTCTCCGTTTCAAGACAGGGACGCCGAGCCGCGTGGACATCCGCAGCCTCCACCTGGACCACATGGAGCTGGAGAGCGGCGACCCGATGAATCACGCCTTCTCCTTCATGAATGAGCGCGAGGATAGAAATCAGAGAAATTGCTGGCTCACCTATACGAACGAGGAGACCCACAGCATCATCCGCGAGAATCTCATGCGGGCGCCGAAGTACGCGGGCAAGATTCACGGCGTCGGCGCGCGGTACTGCCCTTCCATCGAGGACAAGGTGGTGCGCTTCGCCGATAAGAAACGGCATCAGCTTTTCGTAGAGCCCGAGGGCCTGGACACCAATGAAATGTACGTGCAGGGCATGTCTACTTCTATGCCCATTGACGTGCAGTACGCCTTCCTTCGCACCATCCCGGGGCTGGAGGACGTGAAGCTCATGCGCCCGGCCTACGCCATCGAGTACGACCTTTTGGATCCCCTGCAGCTCTATCCGACGCTGGAGGTGAAAAAGCTCCCGGGCCTTTACTCCGCGGGACAAGCCAACGGCACCAGCGGCTACGAGGAAGCCGCCGCCCAGGGTCTCATGGCAGGCATCAATGCGGCTCTCAAAATCCAGGGCAAGGAGCCCTTCGTCCTCGCCCGCCACGAAGCCTACATCGGCGCGCTGGTGGACGACCTGGTCACCAAGGGCACCAATGAGCCTTACCGCATGATGACCAGCCGCAGCGAATACCGTCTGATTCTCCGCCAGGACAATGCGGACCTGCGCCTCACCGAGAAGGGCCATGCCATCGGCCTCGTGAAAGAGGATCGGTACCGGCATTTCCTGCAAAGGAAACGAGACTTCGACGAAGCCATGGAATATATCCGCACCGCCCGCTTCACCCCGAAGGCGGCAGTGAATGAAGCTTTGATTTCCTTGGGCTCCGCGCCGCTCACCACCGGCATCGGCGCCGACAAGATCCTGAAGCGCCCGGAGATGACCTACCAGAAAATGGTGGACGCCCTGGGCTGCCCCGCCTTCGCGCCCGACGCGGTGGAGGAAATGGAAATCACTGTGAAATACGAGGGCTACATCGCCCGCCAGGAGGCGGCGGTGAAAAAAGCGGAGCGCATGGAGAAAGAAAAAATGCCCGCTGATATAGACTATCTCCACCTCGATGGTATTTCCATCGAAGCCCGCCAGAAGCTAGACGAGGTCCGCCCCCTCTCCCTGGGCCAGGCCTCCCGCATCTCCGGCGTCTCCCCGGCAGACATGTCGGTGTTGATGGTGTATGTGAAGAGGTATAAAGGGAAATAAGGCTGGAGGTTTAGTAGTCGGTAGTCGGTAGTCGGTGGTCGGTTCGCGCTTAGCGCTAGTGCGCATGTGGAGGTGCTACGGCTATCCACTTAGTGGTCGGTAGTCGGGGCGCGTTTGGCTGCTTGCGATCCGATACGCGTATGCCTTCTTCGGGAAGAAGGTGCCTGTAGGGCGGATGATGGGCATTGGTAAGGAAGCAGTTACGCGCGTCCCGACCACCGACCACCGACCACGAAATCGATAGCGGCTTCGGCGTGAATGGGATAGCAGCCAAATGCGTCCCGACTACCGACCACCGACTACCGACCACGAAATCGACAGCGCTAATCACGAACCAATTTTGAAAGGGAAATCAAAATGACAGTTGCAGAAATGATGGAAGCACTGAAGCTTGAC
>CAVKMC010000229.1:0-3599 GCA_963657285.1 Agathobacter sp. | reverse complement strand
TTACTGGGGCGGGACTTGCACCACGCCTATACTTTGCACGCCGAACTGGCGCACCTGACTACTGATCACCAATTGCTAACCGTTCCAGCGCCTGCGCCACATCCGCAAGGCTCCCGGTATTTTCCACCACCACATCCGCCGCCGCGCGGTAGAGAGCGATGCGCTCCTCATAAAGCGTGAAGACCTTCGCCGGGCCATCAGCAAGAAGCGGGCGGGTCCCCACCTCCACATCGCCGGCAATGTCCGCCGGGCTTCGGTCGATGAAATAAATTTTCCCGCTCTCCTTTAGATTTCTGATATTTCCTTCCCGCTTCACCACGCCGCCGCCGGTGGCAATGACGAGACCTTCCATTTCAGAGAGCGCCTTCACCGTCCGCTCCTCGGCATCACGGAAGCAATCCTCACTCACCGCGAAGAGCTCGGGGATCGTCCGCCCCTCCTTCTCCTCCAAGTACACATCCGCGTCCACAAACGTCTGCCCCAATCTTTCCGCCAGCATCCGCCCCAAAGTCGTCTTCCCGCACCCCGGCATGCCGATCAAAATAATATTTCCCATTTCCTACTCTCCTTCCATTTTTGATTACCAGTATAACATATCGAATGAAAGATAAGGGATAGGGGAACGCGTACCTGCTTCGTCATAGCTAGGAGCTAGGAGCCTGGAGCTTGGAGCTTGGCTAGTGGCAGTAGGCATGCTTGGCAGTAAAGGCACGAGGCACTTTATCCGCTTGCTCGGAACGTAGTTGAATGCCAAGTGTCACTATCAGAGCTCCAAGCTCACAGCTCCTAGCTCCTAGCTATGACAAGGAAGGTACGCGCGCCCCCTATCCCATTTCCTCCCCTCGATTTCTAGAGTCCCCCGTGATATAATAGACAAAGCGACTTTGAACGGCTTTTTATTTTTGACATAGATTTCAAAAATACTTTTACAACTGAATAGGAGGTTCCAAGAATCTTGGCAAAAGCTAAATTGCAAATCATTCCCTTAGGAGGCCTAGGGGAAATCGGGAAGAACATGACTGTATTCCGTTACGGCGACGAAATTATCGTAATCGATGCAGGCATGGCATTCCCGGAAGAAGACATGCTCGGGATCGACATCGTCATCCCCGACTTCAGCTACCTGATCGAACACAAGGATGAAATCAAAGCCATCCTCATCACCCACGGACACGAAGACCACATCGGCTCCCTGTCCTACCTGCTCCGCGAAGTGAATGCGCCGGTCTACGCGACCCGCCTCACCTGCGGCCTCATCGAAGGCAAACTCAAAGAAGCGCACATCACAAACGCTACCCTGAACGTAGTAAAACCCGGCGACGAATTCAAAACCGGATTCTTCAAATTCGGCTTCTTCCATGTCTGCCACTCCATCCCCGACTCCTGCGGCATCTACATGCGCACCCCCGTGGGCACCATCGTCCACACCGGGGACTTCAAATTCGACCACTCCCCGGTAGACGGCGAGCTGACCGACATGTACAAGCTCGCTGAGCTCGGCCACAGAGGAGTCCTCGCCCTTCTCGCCGACTCCACCAACGCCCAGAACCCGGGCTACACTCCATCGGAAGCCATCGTGGCCAAATCCCTCATGAGCGCCTACCAGGACGCCAAGGGCCGCATCATCCTCGCCACCTTCGCCTCCAACGTCTCCCGCATCCAGATGGCCATCGACGCAGCAGTCGCTCACAAAAGAAAAGTCTGCGTCTTCGGCCGTTCCATGGTCAATGTAGTAAACATTGCCCAGGAATTGGGCTATCTGAAAGCACCGGAAGGCACATTCATCGAGCCCGACGAGCTGAACCGCTACCGTGACGACCGCCTCCTCATCCTCACCACAGGAAGCCAAGGCGAACCCATGGCCGGCCTCTCCCGCATGGCCGACGGCAGCCACCGCCAGGTACAGATCCACGCCGGCGACACCGTCATCATCTCCGCCTCCCCGATCCCCGGAAACGAGACCAGCGTAGGCCGCACCATCGACAGCCTCATGCGCCTCGGCGCCCACGTCGTCTCCAGCGCCACCACCCGCGTCCACGTCTCCGGCCACGGCTCCCAGGAAGACCTGAAGACCATGCTCTCCCTGGTGAAACCAAAATATTTCATCCCCGTCCACGGCGAACACCGCATGCTCATCAGCCATGCCGAGCTCGCCATGAGCCTTGGCGTTGAGAAACAGAATATCATGATCGGCGAAAACGGCACCCAATTCGAATTCACCAGCCGCACCGCCAAGATCAACCAGCAGCGCGTCCAAGCAGGCCCCGTCTTCGTCGACGGCCTTGGCGTAGGTGACGTAGGAAATATCGTCATCCGCGACCGCCAGCAGCTCGCCCAGGACGGCGTCGTCATCGTCGTCATCGCCCTCGAAAAAGGCAGCAACCAGGTCCTCGCCGGCCCCGACATCGTCTCCCGCGGCTTCGTCTACGTCAGAGACAGCGAAGCCCTCCTCGCCGAAGCCAGAGAACGCATCGAAAACGTCCTCTCCCGCTGCGAAGCCGGCAACGTCTCCGAATGGAACGCCATCAAGACCCAAGTCAGAGACGCCCTGGGGAAATACTTCTTCGACCGCACCAAGCGCCGCCCCATGATCCTCACCATCATCCAAGAAGTGAAATAAAATACGAAAGCTCCCTCTTCGCAAGAAGGGGGAGCTTTTTTCGTTTAGTAATTAGTGATCAGTGATTAGTGGTCGGTGAGCAGGACGCGATTTCCTGCTTTGTCGTAGCTTTGAGCTTGGAGCTTGGAGCTTGGAGCTCTGATAGAGTCATTAGACATGCTGTCAATAGACGCACTTCACCACTGCCGCGCGCTTCGCGCGGCAAGGTACCCCCTTCCTTTGGAAGGGAGATCAAGGGGGGTTGGCTTGCCCGCAGATAAAAGCGCTTATCTCACAAATCTATCGCCAAGAATGCCTACTGCCACCAAAGAAACTCCAAGCTATGGCAAAGCAGGAAATCGCGCCCTTACGTAGACCTGCTCTTTGATTTCAAAGAATACTAATCAGTGATCAGTGATCAGTACGTACTCGGCTGCTGACTCATGCTTTTCCGCATTCGCCGCAAGATGAAAAAATAAACGATGTAGACCGGCAAACCTTTTTTCAGCCGAAGGCTGGTTGTTCGTTTTTTTACGCCCGTAGGGCGGTTTTATGGTTTTTAATGCTAAGCGGTACAAAGAAACACATGTCTCCTCAGCCTTACAGCACAGTCATCCTGAGCGTAGTCGAAGGATCTAACAGATTAAAGGTAAGAATCCCTACTGACTCATACAGTTCTACGCGGGCGGAAAAACGCCCAAAGGCTTTACTGACTCATACGATTCTACGCGGCCGCGAAAAACGCTTGAAGGCTTTAGCGTCAGCTCCGCGTTCTCACGGATTTCGCTTATAGATCCTTCGGCTACGCTCAGGATGACAACAGGAAAGCGTTTAGCGCTAGTCCTTTAGTATTTAGTAATCAGCACTCAGGTGTCAGTACGTGCTCAGCTGCTGAGTCATGCTTTTCCGCTTTTCGCTTTCGCTAGAAGATCTTCCGGCGAAAGCGGAAAGCTTGCCCACTGACGCTAACGCTCATCGCGTCCTAATTACTAATCACTGA
>CAVKMC010000228.1:0-3607 GCA_963657285.1 Agathobacter sp. | reverse complement strand
CCCGTACCCTAATGGCATAAATGGTATGCAAATGCGGTATTTTATTCCAGATAGAAAAACATGCTATCATTCATGTAGATTAGAAAGTCAAGGGAATGTAATTGATGAAAAATTATTTATAAATGAAAGCGCTTTGATAACCGGTAAGACATGAAGGAGGAGACGGCTGTGGGATTGCTATCGCTTTTGGCTTTGGGGGCTATATTTCTGGGATTCTTCAAGAAGATGAATACCGGGATCCTGTGTATCGCCTTTGCGCTGGTCATAGGGAAGTGGGCCGGGATTTCTGACCAAACCATCATCGATGGCTTCAATTATTCCTTGTTCCTCATGCTCTTAGGGGTGACGTATCTCTTTGGCTTGGCGGAAATCAATGGGACGCTAAATCTTTTGGCTCAGAAAATCATCGCCTTAGCCGGTGAGCGGACCTACCTGGTCCCCATTGTGATGTACCTCTTCGCTACCATTCTGTCAGCCTTAGGGCCGGGGACCATCCCCACCTCGGCGATCATGATGGTTTTTGGTATGACCTTGGCCATCAAGATGAAAATCAATCCGGCTATGCTGGCGGCCATCATATTTCTAGGAGCCGCTGGCGGCGGCATGTCGCCTTTGGCAGCCACCGGCATCATCGGGCTGAATCTTTGCAGCGAATTTGGACTTACCGGTATCGAGGAGCCACTCCTTTTGAATGGGATCCTTTCGTCTACGGTGTATGCCTGTCTCATTTATTTTGCTTTTGGCGGCTATAAGCTCAAGGCCGATGGTTCTTTTGCCGCGCTGAAATCCCAGTCCTTTTCTGTGCCCCAATGGATTACGCTGGCGGGCATCCTGGGCATGGTGGTGCTGGTGCTCTTTTTTAAAATGAATGTGGGCCTTGCCAGCTTTGCTATGGCTTCGGTGCTCGTATTTCTGAAGGTGTCCGATGAAACGGAAGCGCTGCATAAAATCCCCTGGGGGACGCTGCTTTTGATTTGCGGCGTCGGCGTGCTGATGAATGTGATCATTGCCCTGGGAGGCATCGACCTTCTGTCGGAAGGCCTGGCCTCCATCATGAGCGACGCGACGGCCACCAGCATCCTGGGAATCACCGCCGGCGTCATGTCCTGGTTCTCCTCCACCTCCGGTGTGGTCATGCCCACCCTGATCCCTACGGTACCTCATATCCTTTCGCAGATGGGGAGCCATGCAAATCCGGTGGAGTGGGTGACGGCCATCACCATGGTGTCGAATACCGCGGGTATCAGCCCGCTCTCCACCGGCGGCGCTCTCGCCCTGGCGGCGTACTCTTCCGAAGGTGGCATCGAGGAGGGAGAGCTGGACCGGCTTTTCGTTCGGATGTTTTTGATTTCTGCCGCGGGAGTCCTGGCGCTCTCATTCCTGGCTTACTTCGGACTGTATCGCTGGCTGCTGTGAGTTATTACGTATTTCATTTCGAGAAAACGTCGAGTCATTTCATGGGGTAAATGAATCGGCGTTTTCCTGTGTTTTATAGGAGGAGAGCTTCTATGCTTGACGACATGGCGCTTTTTACTTTGCGAGTGGTAGTCCTTTTTGTGGCGGCAGTTATGTTGTGGTTTATTTATGATCGACAGAAGAAAAAGATGAAATATTTGAAGGCCGCCAATATGCACTCGGCCATCGTATTTCTTCATAAGCGTCATGCAGGAAATATGGACTACTCCAGCTACAATGGCATCGAACGCATCGACGGCCTGCGGACGGAGACCTTCATCTATCGCTTAGGCGTTCCGGCGGTGTACCTCGCGCCGGGGGAGCACATCGTGGAAGCCCACGCGAATTGGTCCCGCCGCATCCGCGGCAATCGCATCAAGGAGTACGCCGTGGGCCCAAGAAATGTGCACGTCTCCGTGGAGTCCGGCGAATTCTGGTCCATGGAGTATTGCATTTCCCGAAACGAATTCCTCTTTGAGCGCTGCGACCCGGAGCATCTCTTTAAGAAGGCGAAGTGATAATAGGGATAGGGGGCAAGGGACAAGGCGCTTTTAACTGCCTCGTCATAGCTAGGAGCTGGGAGCTTGGAGCTTGGAGCCCGGCTAGAGTCAGTAGGCATGCTTAGCGGTAGATTTCTAAAGCGTGACACATTTGCCAAACCCATCATAACTGCCAGACAAGTGCGCCAAGCTTCATGTCTATACCGCATGGCATGCCTACTGTCACAAACCGAGCTCCTAGCTCCAAGCTGAAAGCTCCTAGCTACGAGGAAGCAGTTAAAAGCGCCATATCCCTTATCCCATATCCCTTATCCCTTTCAACTAACTCATTTTCATAAAAGCTCCCCCAAAACGGTATATTTTTTTGAAAAAATGTGGAAGTTATAACCGATGGGCATGAACTATAGATTTCAAAAAAGCCTTTGGATATAATGTTTTCAGAAAGGGAAAAACAGAGAACCTTTCAAGACTAGTCTAAAAAATCTGCAGAAACATCTTCAATGTAATGAGAACTACGGAAATGGAGGTTCATCCGGAGTATGGATGAAATCGCTGATTTCCATGTGCATCCGGGGGATGCAGAAATGGAGAGAAAAATGAACAAGATGTATGATGCAATCATGAAAATGGAAAAGATGCTGGACGCTTATGAATCCCTGATCGATGATCTCACCGGCTTCCTGAAGGATAATGGCATCGATATCACCGGAGACCCGACCGAACATCCGGCACTGATGCTCTACGCAGAAGCAGGCCGCATCTATGGCAAGCTCCTGCACACCAGAAAGCTGGAAGACCTGCTTCGCATGGAAGGGGAGTATCGTCTCATGACCTCCATGCTGGCCGAAATGAAGGCCGGCGCTTGGATGGGCCTTAGCGCAAACGAAACCGTTTCCAAAGTCGGCTAAGCCAGTCAGGTGGAAATATGAAATCAATCAAAAAGGCTGTGAATGGGTGAGAACATTCACAACCTTTTTTGATGGAGTATTCAGTGATCAGTAATTAGTAGTTAGGGCGCGTTTGGCTGCGGATTCAGTTTTGCCTGTTTGCGATCTTGGAATATTTCGCGGCAAAATTGTGGAAGTTATAACACATAGGCATGAACTGTAGACTATTCACCATGGCTTCTTTATAATGAAACCATAAGAATTTCGGAAGCACAAATTCATAAAGTAAGGCGATACTTGATTTTCGATGAAGAGATGCTTCCCGTCACATGCCAGTAGGCAGAAGGAGGGCATCATGACAAGCCTATACGACACCACCATGAAACGAGAAAAAATGGTCCACGATTTCGAAATGCTGCTTTCGGAATATCGCAGCTATTTCGATGAAGCTCATATTGATATGGATGGCGACGCCCCGGAATTGATGCTGTATCGCGAGGCAAGTCGCATTTATAAGGAGCTGCCGGGGATGCATCAGTACGACTCTCTATATATCATGGAAGGGGAATATAATCTGCTTTCCTCTATTCTTTCGGATATGAAGACAGGAAACTGGATAACCTCTCCTTACTATAGTGCGTAAGCATTTCAGAATCCACCATTTCCCATACAACGAAAAAGCGGTATGAATGAGGACAGCATTCATATCGCTTTTTCGTTTGGCAATGAGATGGGGAAGAAATCAGAAAAGGGGTGATTGGTAAG
>CAVKMC010000227.1:0-3619 GCA_963657285.1 Agathobacter sp. | reverse complement strand
ATTTCTATCCGGCGCTATCGCGCGACCCTTCTCCAAGGGTCTACTCTCTTAAGGCTAGTGTCATGTATTAAGCTAAACCTCAGCATGAAAACCTTAGCTTAATAGCATTCTTCCAAAGGAAGGGGGGGTAGAGGCACAAAAAAATCCCCGAGAGAAAAATCTCTCGGGGATTTTTTTATTTCTTATCCTTCTTGACCAGGTTTGCCAATGTGACGAGGAGGAGGTCCGAGTCCAGGGGCTTGGCCAGGTGCTCGGTCATGCCGGCGGCGATGGCGCTTTGGCGATCCTCGGCGAAGGCGTTCGCGGTCATGGCGATGATGGGGATGGTCTTCGCGTCGGCGCGATCCATGGCGCGGATGGTGCGGGTGGCTTCGAGGCCGTCCATGATGGGCATCATCACGTCCATGAGGATGGCGTCGTACTCGCCTTCCTTGGAGGCGTCGAAGATTTTCACCGCGTCTTCGCCATTGAAGGCCTTCACTACGGTAGCGCCGGCCTGGGTGAGCAGGAATTCGGCGATTTCCATATTGAGCTCATTGTCTTCGGTGAGGAGGATTTTCACGCCGGAGATATCGGCGTCGGCTTTCGCCTTTTCGATTTCCTCCGCGTGCGGGTCCAAGGTGAGCGGGAGCGTCACGGTGAAGGTGGTGCCTTCGCCGTAGGCGCTTTCGCAGGTGATGGCGCCGCCCATCTGCTCGACCACCTTCTTCGCGATGGCAAGGCCCAGCCCGGTGCCGGTGTAGGAGGTGCGGGCATCGGAGATTTCCTGGGCGAATGGTTCAAACATGCGCTTCTGGAATTCTTCGCTCATGCCGATGCCATTGTCTCGGCACACGAAAACGATGCGCGACTCGGTATCGGACAGTGGCTCTTCGTCTACAGTGACCTTGACGAAGCCATTGCCCTTATTGTACTTGATGGCATTGCCGATGATATTCATCATGGTGCGCTTCACGTAGAGGGGGCTCCCGATGAACCAATCGGTCTTGCAGTTGTTGGTGATGGAGAAGGAAATATGCTCGCTCTCCGCCTGCTTGTCCACGATGGCTTCGATGTCGCGGAGCATGTCGCGGAGGCTGAAGGCTTTATTTTCCAGGACGATTTTCCCGGACTCCAGCTTGCTGATTTCCAGGACCTCATTGACCAGCTCCAAGAGATAGCCCGACGCTTCCCAGACTTTCTTCCGGTACTCGCCCTGCTTGGCCATATCGTCCTTGTAGTGGGCCGCGATTTCCACCATGCCGCGGATGCCATTGATAGGCGTGCGGATGTCGTGGCTCATGCGGCGGAGGAACTCGGTCTTCGCCAGGTTTGCGATTTCTGCTTCCTTCGCTTTTTCCAGGAGCTGCGCCTGGTACTCCGCTTCCTTTGCCTGCTCGATGACCTTGGCCTTGCTGCTCGCCCGCTGGCGGCCCCACAGGACCAGAAGCATGAAGATCAGGCAGGCCAGGGCGCCGCATATGGTATTGGTATTGCGGCTTCTGAAAATATTATCGTCAGAGACGAACTGGTACACATAATAGTTGCGGCCATTGCTCATGTAGCCGTAGTAGCCCGCGCCGTTCACCAGGATCGGCACCGGTTCATTTTTCTTTCCATGGTTCTGGTAAGCGGTCTTGATGCTTTCGATGATGGGCATGTACTTCGCTTCCGCGTCCACCAAAGACTTAGCATTTACCGCGAGAATCTGATTTCCTTTGGCCACCACGACGCGGGAATTGAGGTGGGTGTGGAAGCCGGACATGAGTCGCTGCAGGTCCAGCTCGAAGCCGTCCGCATAGGCAGAGCTGGTGCGATAGTAGGTCACCACCACCTGATTTCCCCCGGGAAGTCCCTGGGCTGCGAAATCAATGAAGGAGCCATCGTCCAAATTCACCCGGTCAGCGTATACCTTCTTGGCGTAGTCGCCTACTTCCAGGATGACATCATTTTTTAAATGGCGAAGGAAATCGAGAGGCACTGCTCCCTCCTTCTGGTAGCTTTCCAGCACATCGCCCTTTCGGTCCAGCACTAGGATGCCGGTGAGGCGCAGCTGGTCATTCACCTCGGCTAAGTATTCCTTGGTGATGGCAGTGCCATTCTTCGCTTCCATATTCACATGATGGGCCTTGTCGATCACTCGGTCCAAGCCCTGCATGATGGTGACGTGGTTGTATTTCTGCGCCATCATGTACTCGGAATTCACGTAGTCTGCGGTATCCTGCATTTCCACCTGCAGCCGCTGAAGGTCCGACCGCCCCGAAAGGCTATAGACGGCGATCAGGAGGCACAGGGAGAAAAAGAGCATCAGATGGATCAGCATCATCTCCTGGTGGAGAGCGTTTAGTACTTTATTTTTCAAACTCCGGTCCCTCCAAGTATTTCTGCGGATTCTCCACATAATGACTCAAAATCTCTGCGGTGGTGCCGTCCTTCCGCATGGTGTCGATCACCTGCTGCAGCTCCTCGGCGATGCCGCGCTTGTCATTCAAGGAAAAGGCCACGCCTACCCGCGCCACCATGAGCGGGTCATCGACGATGCGGAACTTCGTACCGAAATCCTTCATGTACTGCTCGATGACGGTCTCGTGGGCGCCCAAAGCATCCACCAGCCCCTTGCTGAGGTAAATATAAATGAGATCTCGGTCAAAGAAACTGTAGACCTGCTTCAGATGGGGCGTATCGCCCTTGGGATCCATGAAGAAGCCCTCGGGCTTCGTGGTGGACTGCACGGCGATGGTCTTCCCCTCCAAGTCGGCAAGCCGCTGGACCGGGCTGTCGGGATTCACCGCCACCACCTGGCGAGACAGGATGTAGGGCCCCGCCCAGAGATATTTCTTCTCACGGCCATTCATGGAGAAACAGCTCCAGATGCAGTCGATCTTCCCGCTATTCAGAAGCTGATCCTTCTCCTCCCAGTTGATACGGACGATCTCCGCCTCGTAGCCCATGCGTCCAAAGGCCGCCCGAGCGAGCTCCGCGTCGATGCCCGAGGAATTCCCATTCTCATCAATGTAGCTAAATGGCGGATACGCGTCGATGCCCACGACAATCTTCTTGTCGAAATGCTGCGCACTCTTCTCTTGCCCGTTTCCGCAGCCGAAAAGAAATAGCATGGCCACAAAAAGAAATAGCCAAATCCCCCATCTTCGTAAGCCCACGACGCTCATATGTGAATCCTTTCGCTTGATAAATAGACTTTACTTCGATTTTACATAGTCGCTGTCATTATATCAAATGGAGTGGGGGATGGGCAATGGGAAAAGTAAAGGTTCGGGGTTCAGGGTTCAAGGTTCAAGGGAAGGTACGCCGCATCAAATTAAAAAGCGGCGTGAATTTTGAAATAGGCATTGCGCATGCCCGCGTCTCTGCATCTCTTTTACCCCCTTCCTCTGGAAGGGGGGCAGGGGGGTTGGCTCGCAAGCAAGTAAATGCGATAGCCATCACCCGCCCTACGGACACCCTCTTCAAAGAAGAGGGCTTGATAGGAAAGGCTTCACACTCTTAAGCTACACCGCTATCGCGGTCCCCCTCCTTCCAAAGGAAGGAGGTTACAAGGTGAAAGCGTACTGACTTTTTAAGCTCGCGGCGCTTCTTAATTTGTGCGCCGCACCACCCCTTGAACCTAAATACTTGAACC
>CAVKMC010000226.1:0-3624 GCA_963657285.1 Agathobacter sp. | reverse complement strand
GTCTCAATGTTTACAGAAACCTCAGACGGATCCATAGCCTTCACCACATGGCCATCTCTCTTATCCATGTATTTCTGGGTGAGGTAGTGAGCCACAGCGACGAAGGGGATGACCACGCAAGCAATCGGGATCTGGAAGGTGTGCCAGTATACTACCGGGTCGAAGCCGGCGATTTCCGCTGCGAAGATGGTGCCGGTGTCCGAGGGGCTCCAGTCCAGGCATAGAGTCGTCGCGATAGCCGCGGTAGCGGAAATACGAGATACCCCGAGAGCCACCAGGATGGGGAACATGGTCACCATGAGGAGCATGGCCAGGCCCGAAGCACTATTGATGGCCAGCCCCAGGAACATGCCCAGCACCCAGCAGGCGCTCATGACGATGTAGGGCGATTTCAAAAGCATCAAGGGACGGATGGTGAGGGAAACCAGCGCATTGCTGGCGCCGATCTTATCCATGTACCGCGCAAAG
Organism: Agathobacter sp.; assembly: GCA_963657285.1. Taxonomy (GTDB): domain Bacteria; phylum Bacillota; class Negativicutes; order Veillonellales; family Dialisteraceae; genus Dialister. The sequence goes on along the minus strand of CAVKMC010000226.1, from coordinate 3,156 downwards.
CCGCCGACGGCCATGATGTTCAGGCCGAGACCGGCCACGCGGTTTGCAAAGAGCGAGCGGATGAGCTCAAAAAGGTCGAAGCTCCACATGCCGGTGGATTTTCCCGACGGCATGATGGTACCCCACTCCATGATCATGGAGCCCGAGAGAAGGATCGCGCCGGCCAGGAAGAGCACAGTCTGGGCCTTGTATTTCTTCAAAATCAGCCAGGCCGCCCATACCACCACGAGCGCGGTGAATAGCAAATTCATAGTTTGCTCCTTTCATAAAACAAAAGATATAAGAAATATGATTTCATGTCTATTTTACTATAAATGCAACTCCTAGGCTAGGAGGCAGTGGGGGGATGCATATAGAGAAATTTTATTAAACGGAAAAGGTTCAAGGTTTGAGGTTTAAGGGGAGGTGCGGCGCACAAACAAAAGCGCCGCGAGTTTGGAAATAGGGGCGCTTTTACCTGCTTCGACATAGCTAGGAGCTAGGAGCTTTGAGCTTGGAGCTCGACTAGTGTCAGTAAGCATGCCACACAGTGGCGGCGGGAGTACTTCGCTCGCCTTCTTCTAACGCAATTAAATGTCAAATGACTCTACCAGAGCTCCAAGCTCCTAGCTCCAAGCTCCTAGCTATGTCGAAGCAGGAACGCGCGTCCCCGTTTCAAAATTTGCGCCGCTTTTCAATTTGATGCGGCGCACCTTCCCTTGAACCCAGAACCTTGAACCCTATTCCGCTGTGTTATAATAAGAAGATATAAAATTTCGACGAAAGGAGAGTAACCCATGGAGCCCATTGAAGCGCTGAAGAAATATTTCGGCTACGATAGCTTTCGGTCGGTGCAGGAGGACGTGATCAATGCCATCGGCCAAGGCCGGGATGTGGTGGCCATCATGCCTACCGGCGCGGGGAAGTCGGTGTGCTTCCAGATTCCCGCCATGCTTCTGCCCGCGGGGACGCTGGTGATTTCTCCTTTGATTTCTCTCATGAAGGACCAGGTGGAGGCGCTGGTGGACCAGGGGATCCCGGCGTCCTACGTGAATAGCACGGTGCCTTACGGCGAATCGATCCAGCGGCTTCGGGATTTGTACACGAGAAAGATCAAGCTCCTCTACATGGCGCCGGAAAAGCTGGAGCCCACCTATTTCACCCAATGCCTGCAGCAGGTGCCGCTCTCCATGGTGGTGGTGGACGAAGCCCATTGCGTTTCCCAGTGGGGCCACGATTTCCGTCCGTCCTATCAAAAAATAAAAACCTTCATCGACTCGCTTCCTTACCATCCCATCGTCACCGCCTTCACCGCTACCGCCACGCCGGTGGTGGAGCGGGACATGAAGGAAAGCCTGGGTCTTGGAAATGCGGAGGTCTTCCGCACGGGCCTCGACCGGCCGAATCTTTCCTTCCGCGTCATCACAGGGGCCAACCGGGATGATTTCATCCTTCGCTACGTGAAGGCCCACAAGACAGAGAGCGGCATCATTTACTGCGCCACCCGCAAGACAGTGGACGAGATGTATGAGCGGCTCACCCAGGCGGGCATCAAGGCCGGCCGCTACCACGCGGGGATGCTCGACGAAGAACGGCAAGCGGCGCAGGATGATTTCTCCTATGACCGCACCATGGTCATGGCCGCCACGAACGCCTTCGGCATGGGCATCGACAAGAGCAATGTGCGCTACGTGCTGCACTACCAGATGCCGAAGAATCTGGAGTCCTACTACCAGGAGGCTGGCCGCGCGGGCCGAGACGGCGCGAAGGCCGAGTGCATCCTTCTCTATAGTGCCCAAGACCGGCGGCTACAAAATTATTTCATCGAGCAAGGAAATCAGAGCGAAGAGCAGAAGCGCATGGATTACCACCGGCTGAACATGATGGAGAATTACTGCCGCACCACCTCGTGCCTTCGGAATTACATCCTGGACTACTTCGGCGAGAAGGTGACGGAGCCCTGCGGTCACTGCAGCAGCTGCGAGAATGGCCAGGCCAAGGTGAAGATCACCGACGTGGCGACACTCATGTTCCGCACTGTGGACTCCCTCCACAGCCGCTTCGGCGCCTCCACCATCGCCGCCGTCCTGAAAGGGAGCCGCCGCAAGGAAGTGGTGGAAAGAAATCTGGACACCCTGCCCACCTTCGGGAAGCTCTCCTTCACCTCCGAGCGCCACATCAAGGGCGCCCTCTCCAGCCTCGTGGCCGACGGCTACCTGGCGCGGGAAGGGGAGCCATATCCCGTTCTGGCCTTGACCGACAAGGCGAAGGAGGTCCTCGCCGGTAAGCGGGACGTCTACGGCCTTGCCTTTGGCGCTGAGAACGCCGCCGCCGAGGCAGCCGTGGAGAAGGGACTCTCTCGCGGCTACGAGCGCGGCGGCCTCTTCGACCAGCTTCGCCGGCTCCGTAGCCGCATCGCAGAAGAAGAGCATGTACCGCCATTCGTTATTTTCTCTGATACTACACTATCGGCTATGGTGAAGGCCCGGCCCACCACCATGGCCGCCATGGAGACCGTCCACGGCGTCGGCGCCTTCAAGTTGCAGAAATATGGCGCGAGGTTTCTTGCCGTCATTTCCGGCGGCGCTGACAGTGAAGAAGAAAAGGACGAGGACATCGACCAGCTTCTCCTGCAGACCTTGAAAGTAAAAAGAAATATCCTGGCCAGCCGCGAACGGATTTCCAAGAACAGCATCGCCACCGACAAGCAGCTGGAAATCATGGCCCTTCGCCGGCCGAAAAATAAAAAAGAACTCCAAAAAATCAAAGGCATAGGCCCGGCCAAAGCCGAGCGCTACGGCGATGCTTTTTTGGATGTGATTTGGAATAAGGATTAAAAAGTGAGGAGTTAGGAGTGAGGAGTGGAGGTGCGGCGCACACTTATAAAGCGCCGCGAGTTTGGAAAGAGGAGTGCTTTTACCTGCTTCCTCATAGCTAGGAGCTTTGAGCTAGGAGCTTGGAGCTCTGGTAGAGTCACTTGGCATTTAACTGCGTTAGACGTAGGCGAGCGAAGCACTCCCGCCGCCACTGTATGGCATGCCTATTGACACTAGTCGAGCTCCAAGCTCCTAGCTCTTAGCTCCAAGCTATGGCAAAGCAGGTACGCGGATCTCCGCTTTAAAATTTGCGCCGCTTTTTAATTTGATGCGGCGTACCTTCCCTTGAACCTTGCCCCCT
>CAVKMC010000225.1:0-3630 GCA_963657285.1 Agathobacter sp. | reverse complement strand
GGGATATACAGATACATACGTTCCAATCTTGGGATCATACACATAGTCCACATCCACCGGTATATCAGACTCCTCCAGTGGCACGGGCGGCGGCTCTACTTCTACAGAAACCGGCGCAGATGCTTCTGTCTCTGCGACTACTTCTTCAGGAGCGCACGCTGCATCATTCGCCTCTTCCACTGGTACTTCTACTGCCTCTGCTACCGCCATTTCTTTCGAAACAATTTCTACATTAGTCTCCTTTTCCGATGCTTCACACGGCGTCTCCGCCTCAACAACCGCCTCTTCACGCTGTCCTTCCTTCGTGGCTTCCTCTACTTCCTTTTCAGAGGCGCCGATTTCCACCAAAGTCGCTTCGATATTCCCCGCCTCATCGTTTTCTTCGGCAGCCGCTGGCGATTCCTCTATTTCTCCCACCAGCGCAGACTCTTCGCGGTTTTCTTCAGCGGCCACCTCTTCCGCGGTAGGCACTAGCGTCTCTTCTATTTCCTCGGAAATAGAAATCTCCACCTCTTCCGCAGGCGTCTCAGCTTCCTCCGCCGCCGGCTCTTCTACCATTTCCTCCGCAGAAGGCGCCGGCTCCTCGATTTCCTCGGGCTCAGCATCCTCCGCTTCTTCCACAAGCTCCGGCACCTCCTCCACTTCCGGCGCAGATGCCACCGGCGCTGCTTTCTCTGCCTCCTCCAGCGCCGCCAGCCGCGCCACGATGGACGGCGTCAGGATGGTCTCGCTATAGAGCCGCACCGTATAGTCCGGCCGCAGCTCGCGGATGCGAAGGAAAAGGTCATACTCCTCCTGGGTCATGCGCACAAAGGTCGGCCCCTGGCCGCCTGCGATCACGCACTCATAGAAATCTCCGATCTTATACACCCGGCTATCCGCCTTCGGTCCTATGGTTTTATTCTGCGCCATATCCCCTCGCTCCTCCTTCTCCCAATCCGGCTCCATCCCAAAAGGCGGCCGCGGAATCTGAATGATACTGGGCGTGATTTCCACCACCATCCCCTCGCCCTGCTTCATCATCTCCTGCAGCACCACCGCCGCCGCCAAGGCGTCGGTGTGGCTCGTGTGATAATCATTGGCGCGGATGTGGAAATACAGCGCCGTCTCCTTCAGCGTGGCCCCATTGTAGCGATTGTCCAGGAGCCCCTCCTCCTTCATTTCCAGCAAGGTGAAATAGGTATCCAGACACCGCGTGTCATTATAGAGATACACACCCCGCCGCCGAAGCGCCATGAGGTCCGAGTCCAGCGAATGCCCCACCAAGACCCGCGCCCGATTCAGGATTCGCTGGATCTTCGTGATTTCCCCCTGCGGCAGCTCCTTTCCCGCCGGGGCTGTCTTATTGTACAAAAGCTCGTGATTGAAATCATAAATCGACACCTGCTTCACCGCAGCCGGCGCCCCTTCGATATCGATGCTCATCATCTGATCCAGCGGCACATGAAGCGACCCATGGGTAAGCAAAATATTTTTCTTCTTCACCATACAATTCATCCTTATCAGAAATACATGTCTCTTCCTTCTTATTATATCATTTCTAAATTTTGAGGCACAAGAAAAGCACCTTTCCGTTTCTTACAGAAAGGTGCTTTCAAATCACCGTACATCGTCCGCGATTTTTACTCCCCCATGCTTGGACACTGCCTTTTCCAACGGCAAATCATAAGCACCATGAGAGAGGTCGTACTGCGGCTCATACTCACGGCTCGGCGCCTGCAGGAGGCCGCTTAGGGTATCAAACATCAAGTCATTGGTGAAAACCACATCCCGGTGCGTAGACAGCGCCTTCGCGCTCTCGGGGTATGCGCTCCGATAGTCGTCAGAAAGATATATGAAGAGCGGCACACGGATCATGTCGAAGGTAAAGGCGCCGGCGCCATGGCCGAGCTTCATATCCTCCCCGTGGTCTGAGCAGTAAACCATGGACTGCAAATGCAAATTGTCTTTCGCATAATCAAAAATTTCTGAAATCAGCCGGTCGGTATAGCGGATAGAAGTGTCGTAGTGATTCTCTACCTCTGTATGGCCGGCGATTTCCATTTTCGGAAAATCCTTGGGGTATCGCTCTTGATAGCGGCTATGACTCCCCACGAGCCAGAGGACAATGAAATGATTTCCATCCCGCGGCACTTCCTTCAAGAATCCTAGCAGCTCGCGGTCATCTCCCCAAGGCGGCGTGGTCCAGCGTTCTTCGTCCGCCCAGCTAGCCATCATGACAGCCGGCGAACCGTTATCCGCCAATTTATCCTGGTTGCTAAGCCACCAGGTCTTATAGCCCGCCACCTTGGCTACGTCCAGGATGGAAATCGCATCCTGCAAGCTTCTTCCATTGTACTGATTTACCCCGGTGAGATACATGCCCAAGGCCTGAACGGTCTGCGGGAAATTGGAATAGCTCTTAGGAAATAAATAAAATCCCGTCCCTTCGCTTTGCGCCGAAAGCCACGGCGTCGTCTCGCCCTCATGGGATGGCCAGAACGCGCTCATGTGCTGACTGGCCGCACTCTCACCGATCACCAAAATCACCGTTCCCGGCAGCTTAGTCGAAAGCGTTTCCGTGGTATCTAAGTGAAATCCCGCCACATTTTTCTCGTGGGATGCTTCCGCTGCTTTTATATTTCTGATAAATTCTTTCGCCTGCTTGTACTCCGCGAAAGGAAATCCGCCGCTCCCATTATGGACGATCTGCATCCCCAATACCACGCAGGCCAAAAGAATCACTGGCCATTTCCATTTCGCAAAAGCCATCGGCGCGCCAGCCATGCAGTACCAAGCCAGACGAATTGCGCCGGCCAGACAAGCAAGCAAGCCCAGCGCCGAGGCGGCGATCCATGTCGCATCCGCATGGAGAAGCAAAAAGCCCTTCGCCTCCTGGAAATTGGTCTGCAGCACCGGGATCATATCATCAGCCACAAAAGCGGTATGAAAAATGAAATAGTAGCCGGTGTAAACGAAGGCGATAAAAATACCGGAAAACGTCACCAGACCATATAGCCCGGCCACCGGAAATCGAAGCAACCGATACCGACGCCCTAAGAAAAAGAGAAGAGTAGTGAAAATCCCCCAAAACAAGCCCGCCAGATAATAGCAAGCGATCCCAACAAAATTCACACTCCAGCCTTCCGCAGAAGCCACTGCAATAGGAGGAAAGATAGCCATCCAAAGAACCAAGACCACCAAAGACCCCCGCCAAAGCCGCCCATGCAAAGGCTCCCCGGTCAACCACTGCCCCACGAAAAGCACCAGCCCACCCACCAACAAATCTCGAATGGTGTGCCAAGACGTGAAGCCGGACAATCCCACGGATAAAAACCAGGCAGCCAAAAGGAGAATGACCCCGGCACCCTCGGCTGCATAAAGCTTGCCGGGTTTCATCCCATGTATCTGTTTCATACTTAACTTCCTTCTTACTTAGTCCCAAGGGACGCGGTTCCATTGATTTGGAAAGAACACCGATTGCAGATAAAAAGGTTCAAGATTCAAGTATTTAGGTTCAAGGAGAGGCGCGGCGCACAAATCAGGAAGCGCCGCAATTTTGAAAAATCGACGCACACTCTCCTATTTCCAAACTCACGCCGCTTTTTAATTTGATGCGGCGTACCCTCCCCTGAACCCTTTCCACAAATC
>CAVKMC010000224.1:0-3635 GCA_963657285.1 Agathobacter sp. | reverse complement strand
GTGCTGGGTCTCGTGGCTCGACGAGAGGACGAGGCCGCCTTTCCAATTTTCATAATCCTTCCCTATCTCTCGATCGTCCCTCCCCACCATGCGGATCACATCCGCCGCCGGAGGCGTGAGGTCTGTTTTGCACTGGAAATGGATGATAAGCCGGGCGGTGTCTACCCATTCGCTGCGGATGGCTTCGGAAAGACCCGCCGCTTCGGAGGGCGGCGCAGAAATCAAGATTTCGTCGAACCACAGCGGCCCCCACAGGGATTCCAGATTATTTCCTTTGCGGAGAAGGTACTCCTTGAGCTTGGCCGCCCGCTCCTGCAAAGAAGAAGGGACTTCGATTTCCAAAGCACTCGCCACTTTCGAAATCCAGGCCAGCGTCCCGTCGATGCCGTAGGGCATGCCCACAGACATATAGGGCATGCCGAAATCCTTCCCCATTTGTTTCGCTAGAGCAAGTCCCAGCTCATCGCGAACCACCAGATTCAGTGCGGCCGCCGGTGCTTCCATGATTTCTTCCCAGGTACTTCCGGCGCCGGGCATAGCAACGACCGATAGCCCTGCCGCTTCCAGGAGCGTTTTGATTTCCGCTGCGTCTTCCCGGCCCTTCATGTGGACGGTGGAAAGCCCCAGCACATTGACCGCCAGATTTCTTTTCACCTGTGGCTTCATTTCCTGCTCAATGCGAAGGGACGCCGCGAAAAATCCTGCTTCAAAGCTTCCCTTGAGGCCGCCGCTGTCCATGGCGTACACCGGCCAGGGGAGGTCCAGCTGATCCGCGATGCCCTGGGTATCATCGCCCACCAGGCTCACGCTACAGTTGCTCTCGATGAAAACCCGCTCAGGCTTCGCGTAGGCTTTGATGTAGTCGAAGCCGGCCTTCAGATCCTTTTCCGTGCCATAGACTAAAGAATTCGGCCCCGGCTGGGTGCAGAAAAATCGTTCGCCCGCCATGGGATTCTCATTGTCCACATATTTCATAGCGTAGAAATAGCACCACAAGGGCCCATTGATGAGCGTAAAGCTCCCCGGTATGGAATCAAAAAACGCTGCCGAACCGGTCAAAGCGCAGGTGCTGCCGTGGTGGCACGCCGCTTCCCACTCACACTGTGACATAGGCCACGCCTCCTTTATTTCCATAACGGCACAGCAGCCGGTACACCGCCCGGAGCTGCGCGATTTCCCCTTCCGTTCCCGTCAATGGCACCATGGGGATGAAGAGCTGCTTCGTCTTTGTATTGAAAACCTCATTGGTGGTGAGAAATACATCAGCCTCGTCGATATAGGTCTGCCCCTCTTCCGCTTCATAGACCGGCACATCGCCGAAGGCAGCCACTCGCTCCCGCAAAATCTTCTTTTCCTCGTCGGTGAGATTTTTGAAAAGTACCACGCCGGACATATCCATGGAGAGACGGGAAATCGAGGCCAGCGTCTCGGCGGGATTGTACCAGCGAGGCCCGCGGCCCACGCCGATGATGGCCTTCTTCCCCTTTGTCACAGGGAGGAAATCCGCCACCGCCGCGGCGATGCGCGCTTCTTCCTCGCGAATAATGGCCTCGCCCTTCTCCTTCTCGCCCAGCTTCTCCGCCAGCGCGCGGATCCAGGATTCTGTATTCTCCCAGCCTACGGGGTAGACGGTGCCCAAGGTAGGCACATCGAAATCCTTCTCCAATTTCTCCGCCACCGTCGCCATACCGCCGGGCTGCCCTGCGGTGCCGAGAAGCACAGACAGGGACGCGGAGGGAATCGATTTCCACTCATCAAAGGGCACGAAGCCGGGGAATTGATATTTCGCAGTAAGCCCAAAGCGGGCCAGGAGCCGCTTCACTTCCCGCACGTATTGCCCCTGGGGACCCATCTGGTCGCCCAAGAGGACGACAGTCTCCGGCACTTTTTCCTGTTTCTCAAAGAAACGGGAAACGAGGATGTCTACGGTCTGGTAGTAGCCGTCGGAGTATTCGCCGCCCAAGAATCCGGCGAAGGGCATGGCAATGATGGGGATGCCGTACTCCTCCTCCGCCAGCGCCGCCTCTTCCTCCACATCGTCGCCGATGACCCCGGCCACGCAAGAGGTGACGATAAAGAGACAAGAGGGACGATAGGTTTCCATCACATAGGAAATACAGGAATGAAGCCTCCCAATGCCGCCGAAAATGCCGTCCTTTTCGCGAAGGTTCGAGGAAACGAGCGGAATCCCAGCCATAGACTCTTTGCCGCCGTCAGCGGCCACGCGGAAGCCCGAGCCCATATCCATGGTTTGCGCCACGTGAGCGCAGCCCAAAGGACTGTGGAAAATCACCACGCAGCCCTTGGAAAAAGCCAGCGCCCGGTAGACCCCCACCATGGGACAGCTGGAGGACTTTGACTTATTCAGTAGCCATTTCGTTTTCAGTGCCATAGGTACCTGCCAATTTCTCCAGCTCCTCGAAGGTCATGGGAGTCGGGATCGATAATTCCGTATTGTTCCAGATGGTCTCCGCCAGGTCCTTGTACACCTTCGCCTGGGCGGACTCCGGCGCATACTCCAGCACCGTCTGCTTGTGATTTTCTGCGATATTTACGATCTTATCCCGCGGGATGAAAGCCACCAGACGGGTGTGCAGCTTCTTGCAGAATTCCGTCAGAAGCTCCTTCTCCCCCGGCACATTGCGGCTATTTCCGATGATCCCCGCCAGTCGCACCTCGCCACGCACGGCGAAGCGGCGGATACCCTTGGCGATATTATTGGCCGCATAGAGAGACATGAGCTCCCCGGAGGAAACGATGTAGATTTCCTTGGCGTAGCCCTCGCGGATCGGCATGGCAAAGCCCCCGCATACCACGTCGCCCAGCACATCATAGAGCGTCAGGTCTACGTCAGGGATGGCCTTCAATTTATCCAAAAGCTGCAGCGCCACGATGATGCCGCGGCCTGCGCAGCCCACCCCCGGCTCCGGGCCGCCCGCCTCGACGCAGGTGATCCCGCCAAAGCCGGTATGCACGATGTCTTCGGCGCAGATGTCCTCCATCTCGCTCTGCCGCACCTTATCGAGCACCGTTTCCTTGCAGATGTGGCCCAGAAGCAGCCGGGTCGAATCATTCTTCGGATCGCAGCCGATCTGGCACACCTTTTTCCCCATCAAGGAAAGCGCCGCCGAAACATTGGAGGAGGTGGTGGATTTCCCGATGCCCCCTTTTCCATAAAAAGCAATCTTCTTCATAGTATCCATCCTTTTATAGGAAATACAAATGAACTTCTGTGAATCTCTGTGTGTATTATAGCAAGGTTAGAGGGGAAGGGATAGAGGTTTAGTATTTAGTGGTCAGTGATCGGGACGCGTTTCCCTGCTTCGTCATAGCGAGGAGCTTGGAGTTAGGAGCTTGGAGCCTCGGCTAGCGACACTTAGTATTTAATTTCATTTCGAACAAGCGGGCAAAGCGCCTCGTGCCTTTACCGCTAAGCGTGCTTACTGACACTAGCCAAGCTCCAAGCTCCTAGCTCCAGGCTCCTAGCTATGGGGAGGCAGGTAAGCGCGCCCCGATTACCGGCTACCGACCACCAACCACTAAGCCCCCTCATTCCTCTGTCGCTTTCCATTTCCTAATTTCCCCAAAACATTTTCTAAATAAAAACATGAAAATGATTTGACTTTAGCCTAAGA
>CAVKMC010000223.1:0-3648 GCA_963657285.1 Agathobacter sp. | reverse complement strand
CTTGCTTGCTTGCTTGCTTGCTTGCTTGCTTGCTTGCTTGCTTGCTTGCTTGCTTGCTTAAAAACGCTAACCCGTTCTTCCATGAAATGCAACCCCTTTTAGTGCTTTTTATGAAAAATTTATTTTTTGTATGCCTGCACTGACGCAGCCGCTTCCCCGCATCGTCATCCTGAGCGAAGCCGAAGGATCCATCACCGATAGCGGAAGCCAGAAGAATGAGGCCGCAGCCAAATGCGCCCCGACTACCGACCACCGACCACCGACTACCTGAGCCCACTCCACTTCTGATCCTTCTCAGACAAATTGATCGGCGTCCCATCGTCCAAGGCGTAGCCTTCGCCGGAGGCGCTGCCGGGGTACTCACCGGTGAGGTGCGGCCACTTAATGCCGATGGCGGGATCGTTCCACGCCAGGCCCCCTTCGTCATTGGGATGCCAGAAGTCATTCACCTTGTAGCAGAACTCCGCCACATCCGACAGCACGAGAAAGCCGTGAGCAAATCCTTCGGGGATGAGGAACTGCTTTTTATTCTCCTCCGTCAGCTCGATGCCGTACCATTTCCCATAAGTCGAGGAGTCCTCCCGCAGGTCCACCGCCACATCGAAGACGCTCCCCTTCACCGCCCGCACCAGCTTGCACTGGGGGAAATGCTTCTGGAAATGGAGTCCCCTGAGCACCCCCTTCACCGACATGCTCTGGTTATCCTGCACAAAATCCACAAAGATCCCCGCCTCTTCCATGTCCCGCTTATTATAAGTCTCCATGAAATATCCGCGGCCATCCCCATGCACCGCCGGCTCGATGACACAAAGCCCCTCGATGCCGCCTACATTCTTCGTTACCTTGATTTGGCCCATTTGGTTCTCCTTTATTTCTCTATATCGCCGCATACCTGCTTCGACGTAGCTAGGAGCTTTGAGCTTGGAGCTTGGAGCCCGGCTAGAGTCCAGTAAGCATGCTTAGCAGTAGAGTCCCGCCCACAGACTCTACCACCAAGCATCCCCGCTAGACTCCGCAAAAGCTCCTAGCTCCAAGCTCACAGCTCCTAGCTATGTCGAAGCAGGTAAACGCGCATACGTTACTCCTCGATTTCCTTCAAATACCGCAAGAGCGCATCCTGCCATATCGGCAGCCTTTGAAATCCAGCCTCGTCCAGGCTCTTTTTGCTGAGGCGGCTATTCCTTGGCCGCGTGGCTTTGGTGGGATAGTCCTTACTATTGATGGGACACACCTTACAAGGAAGGCCCGCCTCTTTGAAAATCGCGATGGCGAAGGCCGCCCAGTTCGTGACGCCCTCATTGGTGGCGTGGTAGATGCCGTACTTCTCCGTCTCGATCATGTCGCAGAGGAGCGGCGCTAAGTCCTTCGTGTACGTCGGCGAACCCCACTGGTCCGAGACCACCGAGATTTCCTCACGGTCCTTCCCGAGCCGCAGCATGGTCTTCACGAAATTATTTCCATTCTTCCCGAAGACCCAGGAAATACGGACGATGAAATATTTCTTCATCACCATGAAAACCGCCTGCTCACCGAAAAGCTTCGAGAGGCCGTACATATTGCAAGGCACCTTCTCATCATCCACGGCGAAGGGGAGATTTCCCCGGCCATCAAACACATAATCCGTGCTGATGTACACCAGCTTCGCGCCGATTTCCTCCGCCGCCTGCGCCAGCGCCAGCGTGCCGTCCACATTCACCCTGTGGCAAAGCTCATGCTCCTCCTCCGCCTTGTCCACAGCGGTGTACGCCGCGCAATGAATGATCGCATCCGGCCGGTACGAAGAAACCACCCGCTGGACACTCGCCTCATCGGTGAGATCCATATCCTTAGACCCCACGCCCATATATTCTACCCCGCGGCGAGAAAGCTCAAGGGCCACATCATGCCCCAGCTGCCCCGTCACGCCGGTGATTAGTACCTTCATGATTTTTCTCCTCTTTGCGTCAAGACCTGCCGCGAACCTGCCCCCTCATAGCTTTGAGCTAGGAGCTTGGAGCTTGGAGCTCCGTTCGGGTCACTTTGCATGTAATTATGCTGTAGGCAAGTAGACTCTTCCGCGTATCTACCTTCCCATAGCTTTGAGCTTTCAGCCTGGAGCTTGGAGCTTCTTTAGCGTCAGTAAACATACTGGACTCCAGCCGAGCTCCTAACTCACAGCTCCTAGCTATGGCAAAGAAGGTGAGCGCATGCCTCCAGATGTCACCGCCAAGCACGCCGCCTGCTGCTTCATGCACCGCTAAGCCGTTTCATAAATCGAAAAATCATCCGCCCAATCTCATCGATTTCCTTATCTATTTTCTCCACCTTCTCCGGTGGTATATACTCCCGCCCTGCTGCGACATAAAGCTGCGTCTGCAATTCATTCAAGGAGCCTTTAGAAATAGTCAAGAAATGATAAAACTCTCTATCTGATTCGCGACCATAGCCCTCAGCTATATTAGAAGACACAGACACTATCGCCCGCTGCATCTGGCTAGACAGGCCAAACTTCTCCGTGTCCGGGAAATTATCAGTCACTGTATATATCTCCATAACAAGCGCCATAGATCTTTGCCAAATGTCTAACTTCTTATAATCCCCCATAGCGTTTCCTTTCTTTTACTCAAGTATCATTCTACCTGCACCCACATAGCTTTGAGCTATCAGCTTGGAGCTTGGAGCTTCATTGGCGTCAGTAAGCATGCTAAACAGAAGAGACACGTCCCTAGACTCTACCGCCTAGCACCCTCGCTGGACTCTACAAAAGCTCCAAGCTCCTAGCTCCTAGCTATGACGATGCAGGTACGCGGACATCCCAAGACTTCACCGCCAAGCACCCTCGCTGGACTCCACCAAAGCTCCAAGCTCCCAGCTCAAAGCTCCTAGCTATGACGAAGCAAGTAAACGCGCGCCCCACTTACTTCCCGTACATCCGCTCATAATACGTCCGATACTCACCGCTCACGATTTCCTCCCACCAATCCTTATGCGCGAGGTACCACGCGATGGTCTTCTCGATGCCGTCTGCGAACCTCGTCTCCGGGAGCCAGCCGAGTTCTCCGTGAATCTTCGCCGGGTCGATGGCGTAGCGGCGGTCGTGGCCCTTGCGGTCCTTCACGTAAGTGATGAGGTCCTCCGATTTCCCAAGCGCCTTACAAATCAGCCGCACGATGTCTATATTTCCCATCTCATTGTGGCCGCCGATGTTGTACACCTCGCCCACCCGGCCGCGCTGGAGGATGAGGTCGATGGCCTTGCAATGGTCCTCCACGTACAGCCAGTCCCGCACATTCTTCCCGTCGCCGTACACCGGTAGCGGCTTATCGGCCAGCGCATTGGCGATCATGAGCGGAATCAGCTTCTCCGGAAATTGGTAGGGCCCGTAATTGTTGCTGCAGCGGGAAATCGTCACCGGCAGCCCGTAGGTCCGATGGTACGCCCCCACCAGAAGATCCGCCCCCGCCTTCGAGCTGCTGTAAGGCGAGCTCGTATGGATCGGCGTCTCCTCGGTGAAAAATAAATCCGGCCGGTCCAGCGGCAAATCCCCATACACCTCGTCCGTCGACACCTGGTGATACCGCTCTATCCCGTACTTCCTGCAAGCGTCCATCAGGACCGCCGTGCCCAGGATATTCGTCTCAAGGAAAATCTCCGGATTCTCGATAGACC
>CAVKMC010000222.1:0-3650 GCA_963657285.1 Agathobacter sp. | reverse complement strand
AACTCTGCGCCGCTTTATGAATTGTGCGGCGCACCTCCACTCCTCACTCCTCACTAAAATCTCCAGCGTCAATCCGCATTTACAAGAAGGGAGTCCGCCCATGCCATTCTATATTTCCCATCAGGACATCACCACCATGAAGGTGGACGCCATCGTGAATGCGGCGAATGTGGAGCTCCGCGAGGGCGGCGGCGTGTGCGGCGCTATCTTTCTGGAAGCCGGGCGAAAGGAAATGACTGATGCTTGCCGAAAGATCGGTCATATTTCCACCGGCGGCGCCGCCATCACGCCGGGCTTTCGTCTGCCGGCGAAGTACGTGATCCACACCGCCGGACCCATCTGGACGGGAAGCGAGGAGGACGAGCGGCTGCTCTACCTCTGCTACGAGAAGAGCCTTTTTATCGCCTTCGCCCAGGAGCTCAAGACCGTGGCGTTCCCGCTGATTTCCAGCGGCATCTACGGCTGCCCGCGGCCGAAGGCCTTTGCCATCGCCAAGAAAAGCATTTTAAATTTCCTGGGCGGCCACCCGGACATGACGGTGTACCTCATCCTTTTGGACCCCATCAAGGACCCGGTGAAGCAGAAAACCTTCGAAGCCCTGCAGAAGCTCCTTCGCCATCACCTGATGGAGGAAATGGAAATCGAATGCCTGTGCGAGTACATGGCGCCCCGAGACGCAGAGGAGGCGGCCGATTTACTTCGCCCCTGTGAAGAAAAGGAGGAGCCCTCCTTCCCCATCCCCCTGGCGCCGTCGTTCACGGAAATGCTATTTCACCTCATCGACGCCCGGGGCCTCACAGATCCCACAGTCTACAAAGCGGCGAACCTGGATCGCCGGCTCTTCTCCAAAATGCGCAGCCCCGGCAAGCACTACACACCGAAAAAGAATAACGTCCTCGCCCTGGCCGTGGCGCTGCGCCTTCCCATCAAGGAAACCGAAGCGCTCCTCGAAACCGCCGGCTACAGCCTCTCCCGCAGCAAAAAGCTGGACCTCATCGTCCGCTGGTTCATCGAGCGGGAGAAATATGATATTTATGAAATCAACGAAATGCTGGAACGGTTTGGGGAGAAGCAATTAGGCGGTTAAGCCCTCTTCGCTGAAGACGGTGCCCGCACTCCGGATGATGGACAGAAGTTAGGAGTGAGGAGTGAGGAGTGGCGGTGCGGCGCACAATTCATAAAGCGGCGCGAGTTTTGAAAGATTAGCGCTTTTACCTGCCTCGCCATAGCTAGGAGCTTTTAGCTTGGAGCTTGGAGCTTTTCTGGAGTCAGCGGGCATGCTGGCTGCGGAGTCAGTTGGCACCCACGCCGACATCTTTCTCCATTTCTCCTGGCGTCTCGTGGGGCGAGCTTACAAGCTCCACGCTCCAAGCTCCTAGCTATGAGAAAGCAGATAAACGCATTGATTTTTCAAAATGGCGGCGCTTCTTAATCTGTGCGCCGCACCACCACTCCTAACTCCTCACTCCTCACTAAAAAGAAAAGCGAGACCTCTCTCGAGGCCTCGCCTTTTTTATTGCTTACTCTCTTATTTTCTCTTTTCTCCCCGACGAACCGCCACCATCATGTCGCAAGCGCAGGCGAGATTTTCTCTCATGTCCGCTCTATCAAATTCATAGGCCATGTCCTCATCGATGGAGAGCTCTTCGGCCACCTCTGCCACATCGATGTCGGCGCCGGAGAAGATGAATTGCCAGCCGTATTTTTCTTTTTCATGCTCGATCATCTGCTTCACCTCTCGCCGGCTATAGTGGCGGCTGGCGTTTTCCATGCCGTCGGTAGTGATGAAGAAGATCACGTGGTCCGGCTGGGCGTCGTCCTTCAGCTGGCGCAGGTGCTTCACCATGTGCTTGATGCCCATGCCGATGGCGTCAAGCATGGCGGTGCAGCCGCCCACCTGGTAGTCCGCCTCAGTCATGCCCTTCATCTCCTTGATGTCGCAGCGATTGTGCAGCAGCGACACGCGGTCATCGAAGAGGATGGTGGTCACGTGGCAAGTCCCCGGCACCTTTCGCTGCGCCGCGAGCATCCCATTGAACCCGCCGATGGTGTCACTCTCGTATCCGCTCATGGATCCGCTCTTGTCCAAAATGCAAACGAGCTCTGTGCGTTCTTCTTTTCCTTCTGCCATGATGATTTCCTCCTTGAAAAAATATGTGGGATTTCTGATGTCTCTAGGATAGCAGAAGGGAAGACCTCCGTGGTCGCGCGGGAAGCGACAAATGGTTTTAGGGATAGGGGATAGGGCGCGTTTGACTGCATCGACATAGCTAGGAGCTTGGAGCTGGGAGCTCGGCTTGCGTCAGTAGGCATGCCCTACAGTAGAGGCGGGAGTATTTCGCTCGCTTTTCTACGCCCGGTTAAATGCCAAGTGACTCTACCAGAGCTCCAAGCTCCAAGCTCATAGCTCATAGCTCATAGCTATGGCGAGGCAGGTAAAAGCGCTAATCTTTCAAAACTCGCGCCGCTTTATGAATTGTGCGCCGCACCGCCACTCCTCACTCCTCACTCCTAACTTCTGTCCATCATCCGGAGTGCGGGCACCGTCTTCAGCGAAGAGGGCTTAACCGCCTAATTGCTTCTCCCCAAACCGTTCCAGCATTTCGTTGATTTCATAAATATCATATTTCTCCCGCTCGATGAACCAGCGGACGATGAGGTCCAGCTTTTTGCTGCGGGAGAGGCTGTAGCCGGCGGTTTCGAGGAGCGCTTCGGTTTCCTTGATGGGAAGGCGCAGCGCCACGGCCAGGGCGAGGACGTTATTCTTTTTCGGTGTGTAGTGCTTGCCGGGGCTGCGCATTTTGGAGAAGAGCCGGCGATCCAGGTTCGCCGCTTTGTAGACTGTGGGATCTGTGAGGCCCCGGGCGTCGATGAGGTGAAATAGCATTTCCGTGAACGACGGCGCCAGGGGGATGGGGAAGGAGGGCTCCTCCTTTTCTTCACAGGGGCGAAGTAAATCGGCCGCCTCCTCTGCGTCTCGGGGCGCCATGTACTCGCACAGGCATTCGATTTCCATTTCCTCCATCAGGTGATGGCGAAGGAGCTTCTGCAGGGCTTCGAAGGTTTTCTGCTTCACCGGGTCCTTGATGGGGTCCAAAAGGATGAGGTACACCGTCATGTCCGGGTGGCCGCCCAGGAAATTTAAAATGCTTTTCTTGGCGATGGCAAAGGCCTTCGGCCGCGGGCAGCCGTAGATGCCGCTGGAAATCAGCGGGAACGCCACGGTCTTGAGCTCCTGGGCGAAGGCGATAAAAAGGCTCTTCTCGTAGCAGAGGTAGAGCAGCCGCTCGTCCTCCTCGCTTCCCGTCCAGATGGGTCCGGCGGTGTGGATCACGTACTTCGCCGGCAGACGAAAGCCCGGCGTGATGGCGGCGCCGCCGGTGGAAATATGACCGATCTTTCGGCAAGCATCAGTCATTTCCTTTCGCCCGGCTTCCAGAAAGATAGCGCCGCACACGCCGCCGCCCTCGCGGAGCTCCACATTCGCCGCATTCACGATGGCGTCCACCTTCATGGTGGTGATGTCCTGATGGGAAATATAGAATGGCATGGGCGGACTCCCTTCTTGTAAATGCGGATTGACGCTGGAGATTTTAGTGAGGAGTGAGGAGTGGAGGTGCGCCGCACAATTCATAAAGCGGCGCAGAGTT
>CAVKMC010000221.1:0-3671 GCA_963657285.1 Agathobacter sp. | reverse complement strand
CGCGGGAAATTTGGCGAGCCTCTTCCATAGCAGCTAAGGTACTTTCTTTGTAGTGTGGCATTTCAATAGAAAAAGGTATGCCGCCGCGGAGGATACACTGGTGTAGAAACAAATTGATGGCACCGGACATATCCAAGCCTAAATTAGAAAATAATACGCCCGCTTGCTCTTTGATATCGCGATCAATTCGGATTTGTGTAGGAACAGTAGACATAGGTATCGCTCTCCTTTCTTTACATTTATTATACGCTCTTTTGCTTTACGATGTAAAGCAAAATGCAGTAATTGGAAATGGCTAGAAGGTTGAACTTATTGTTCGTGGTATCTGCATGATGCATTTGCATAGAAAAATAGAATGTGATATCATCAGGTCATAGTTGAAATGCCAAAGGCGGCAGTAGGACTCCCGGGTCCTCTGCCGCCTTTTTGTGTGCAGGAGGGATGCTATGAAGAAAAAAATCAGTCTGATTCAGATGGATGTGCTCTTGGATGAGCCGGAAAAAAATTATGAGAAAGCTGTGGCGCTCATGGAGAAAGCCATGGAAGACGGGCCGGATATCCTGGTGCTGCCGGAAACTTTAAATACCGGCTTCTTTCCGTCGCCGGACGAAAAGCTAAAAGCTTTGTCTGATGGGGATGGCAGGATGACCCAAAAGGTTTTCGGAGATTTTGCGAAAGCCCATGGCGTGAACATCGTGGCGGGCTCTGTGAGCGTTCTCGAAAACGATAAAGTGTACAACCGAAGCTATGTCTTTGACCGCGCGGGCAAGGTCATTGCCACCTATGATAAAATCCACGGCTTTAGTCCCATGGGCGAGACCAAGTCCTACACCGGTGGCGAATCGCTGGTGCACTTCGAGCTGGATGGGATCCCTTGCTCCATGGCTATTTGCTACGACATCCGCTTCTGCGAGCTTATCCGCACCGAAGCGCTTCGCGGCGCTGACCTTTTCTTCCTGCCCGCAGCCTGGCCGCTGGTGCGGAAGGAGCATTGGGTGACACTCTCCAAGGCCAGAGCCATCGAGAACCAGATGTATTTCTGCGCCGTCAATGAATGCGGTAAAGCCGGCGCTACCCAGTACGGCGGAAACTCTCTCATGATTTCCCCACTGGGCGAAGAAATGGCGCACCTGGGAGAAGGCGAGGAAATCGTCACAGTAGAAATCGACACCGATGTGATCTGTGGCATCCGCGAGAGCATCAACGTATTCAAGGACCGCCGTCCGGAATTGTATCATGTATAAGGAGAAGGAAATGAAATTTACAATCGTAACAAAAACAGGCAAACAGGAATTGGATTGTGAAATTAAAAATCTGATGGTGGTAGGATTTTCCGGTAAGGATATTTCCAAGACCATGGAGCATATCAAGGAGCTGGAGAAGGAAGGCGTGAAGTGTCCGAAGGAAGTACCGGTACCTTACCAGTGCGATCCGCAGATTATCAGCCGCAAGCCGGTGATTGATGTGATCGGCAGCAAAACCAGCGGCGAAGCGGAATACCTGATCCTTTGCCACGATGGCCATTTCTACATCGGCATCGGCAGCGACCACACCGATAGAGACCTGGAGGCTGTGAGCATCCACAAGTCGAAGCAGCTTTGCCTGAAGCCCTGCTCCACCGATTTCTGGGATTATGAGGAAATCAAGGATCACCTGCCGGAGCTGCAGATTATTTCTTCTCAGATCATTGATGGAGAAGCGGTAGAGTATCAGAATGGCGTAGCCGGCGATATGCTGCCCTTCGATACGTTGATTGAAAAGGTGAAGAAGGAAGTGCCGCTGGAAGACTGCCTGATCTATACCGGCACGGTGCCGCTGCTGCACGGATTCAAATTCGGCAGCACCTTCAGCTGCAAGCTGGTGGACAAGGTGCTGGGCCGTGAGCTGGCATTGTCCTATGATATTCGAGTCATCGCTGAACACTAAGCATTGATTAACAAGGGAGACTGAGGTTATGCTTGAAGCGCAGATTATCATGGTGCTTACGCTGATCGTCATGATCACCGGCATAGCGCCACTTTACATTACAGCCGTTGTGGGCGGTGTTGCTTCCGCTTTAGCCGCAGGCTTTCCATTGACCGGGGCGGATCCCAATGCGATTTCCAAAATCTTGATCGCCTCCATGCACTCCGTTATCGTGGATATGCTCGGCGTGCTGCTCTTCATCGGTATCATGCAGAAATGCGGATACATGGACGTAATCATTTGGAATATCATGGACTTCGGTCGCCGCTATGGCGGGGCGCCCGGCATTGCTACGGCAGCCGGTCTGGCCGCTGCTCTTTTGGGAGCGCTCACTGCTTTCACGCAGCCGGTCATCACCGCAACCATTGCAGGTCCTGCAGCGGTGAAGCTGGGGCTTTCGCCAAATAAAACGGCGGGTATTATTTCCATGGCCAATACGGTGGCCAATTCCTGCGGGTTCACCCACCCGACGGTCTTGGCGATCCTCGCCATCACAGGCGTGCAGTTTGGCATGATCAACGTATGGGCCTTCATTGGCTCCATTTGGATTTATGTATTCTGCTATTGGCGCGCACGGCGGGAAATGATTGCTGACGGGCTTCCCATCAAACCGGAAGGGACTGCCTTGGAGGCTTTGCCGGAAGGTTCGCCTTCCTTCAAAAAGGCCATTTTCCCATTCCTTGTACTCTGCGTCGCTTTCTTTGCCGGCGTCCCGGTATTCCTGGTGGGCATGGGTACAGGCATCCTGATTACAATCATGGAAAGAATGACTCTGAACGATGGGGAAAAGGCTATGATTAGCGGCGTGGCGCAGATTTCCATTCCGATTGTAGCCATCATCAGCTTGATGTTTATGTCCAATGTCATTAACCGCATCGGCCTTGTCACCACGCTGGCTGAATATGTGCAGCCATTCCTGGCTATGGCACCGGTGCAGATTCTCTTCTTTATTTCCTTCATGGCAGGTCTGGTGACCCAGTCCTGTGCCGCATCGGCAGCCATTGTGCTTCCCTTTACCCAGATTGTAATCAATATGGGTATCGATCCACTGGCTACCAGCTTTGCTGCGATCACCGGCTGCGCCATCATGCAGCTCTTCCTAACCGGCGGCGCACTGACAGCGCTTCCTGTAGTAGCCGGTGTCATCCCCGGTACTGTACAGAAGGTGGCAAACCGTTGGCAGCGTCCGGCCATGCTGGTAGGCGCCGGCGTGTGCTTCCTCTTGACCTTCATTCTGTAGGAAATATATTTCTGCATTTTGAAAAGCCGCGAAGAAATCAAAAAATCTTCGCGGCTTTTTTGATGGGACTTTAGTAGTCAGTGGTCGATTTAGTGCTTGGTAGTTAGTAATCAGTGGTCGGTATGCGCTTAGCTGCTTCGTCGATCGCTCTTTATTCCTTATCCACTGCCTGTCGCCGGTTGGAATCTATTAGCGATAGCCATAAAAGGAAAAGTTGTCTTAGAAGGTAAGCACGTACTGACCACCGACCACCGACCACCGACTACTAACTACCGACCACGAAGCCAACCTCCACCACTAAGGCGATCCCCCTCCTTCCAGAGGAAGGAGGTCACGTGGCGGTGCATCATCCGCCCTACGGGCACCTTCTTCCAAAAGAAGGTTTGGCGTGTCCTGACTACTAAGTACTGATTACTGATCACTAATTGCTAATTGCTAATTCCTAATTCCTAAACCACCCACGCCA
>CAVKMC010000220.1:0-3676 GCA_963657285.1 Agathobacter sp. | reverse complement strand
AGTGAGGAGTGGTGGTGCGCCGCATCAATTCATATAGCGGCGCGAGTTTTGAAATTTAGGGAACCGCTGATTAAATCGTTATCTGAAATCACTCTAGAAATTTTATGGCGTTTTCTTAGCCCGCGTACCCGCTTTCTCGCTACCGTGAACCGTTTACCGTATAACCGTTAACCGCCCCTTTTGGCGATAGCAGGAAAACGTGCCCTTTTTTCAAATCTGCGGCGCTTTTTAATTTGTGCGCCGCACCACCACTCCTCACTCCTCACTCCTAATTTTCGGGATTTGCGTCTCATTCTCTTTTTCCTTCCTTGTCAGCCCTTATCCTGCTTGATATAGCTCTCATCCCTCAAAAACTGCTTCCGCATATCGATCTGGAATTGCACCAATTTCCCTTCGGCGCGGAATTCTACGCGCTTGATGCTAGGAAATTCGGTCAGGGTATCTACGGTCATGGCGATGAAGAGGGTCTGGGCGGTCTCGCTTTTGAGTGTATTCAGATCCTTTGTGAAGTTCACCGTGGCGGTGCCGTCGTCGATGTGGATGCTTTTGAGGTCCAGCCCTGCGGGAAGGATGGGGTACTTCGCCTTGCGGTCCGCGCGAAGCATTTCCTTCACTGCATTCTGCGCGGTATGGTCGCCGGCTTTCACCTTGGTTTCCTTCTTTAGGATGTGGAGGCCGTCTTCGCTGGCCTGGTAGTAGGTGAGTGTCGCTTCCTTTTCCGCCGGCGCTGGGGCAGAGGAAGCGGCCTTCGGTGAAAGGCTCTGGGCGGGCGGCGTATTTCCTTCATTCCCGCAGCCTGCGAGGGCGAGGGTCAGGAGGAGAGCAGCGCCGAATGTGTATAGTTTATTCATTGTATTTCCTCAAATGGCAGCGAAATAATTCAGAAGTCCGGTGTAGAAGCTTTTTGCGATGCTCTTTGGTCCCCAGGTGGAGGTGAGCATCTGCAGGCGATGGCTGTTGGAGATGAAGCCCATTTCCATCAGTACCGATGGCATCTTGGTGTTTACATTCACATAGAAATCATTGGACTTCACGCCGCGGTCGGGAATGGCCAGGTTATTCATGATGGACTGGTGCATCATCTGGGCCAGGAGGAGATCCTTGCCGGTCTTCCCATAGTAATAGGTGGTGGTGCCGTCTACGGAGGCGTTGGAGAAGGAGTCGATGTGGATGGAAACGAAGGCGTCTGCCTTGGCCTTATTGGCTACGTCGCAGCGGGCCTGCAGCTCCGGGATCGCATCGGCCCAAGCGCCGTAGACGTCCTTGTCTGTGGTCCTTGTCATGACCACCTTCGCACCCGCAGCGGTGAGCATGTCGCGCAGCGGCAGGGCGATGGAGAGTGTAATGTCTTTTTCGTAAATATCCTTGCCGCCACGCTTTCCGATAGCGCCCACATCTGTACCGCCATGGCCAGGGTCGATGCAAATGATTTTACCCTTGAGTGGCGATGAGGACGAGGCGGTGGTTGCTATTTTCTTCGCCCCTGTTGCTTTCTTTGCTTCTGTAGTTTCGTTCTTGGCCTTGGTTTCCTTTTTCTTCTTCTTCGGCACAGCCTTGGCATCGGCCGGAGTGGTTGCCGCCTTCTTGTAGGTCTGCGTTGCACCGGGAATCGGGATGTCTACTACCAGACGGTGAGACTTTCCGGCTTTCGCATCGGGGCGGAGCGCAAAGATGCTAATGTCATCGATGTTCTGCGCTTTTGAAAGGGACACATCCAAGTAGGTGTTTCCATCTTTTTCAGAAACCGTAGCGTAATTGATGGCGCGGGCATCCATGTCATACTGGGCCTTCGCGTTTCCTATGGAAGTATTTTTCAAAAGCAATTCGAAATTTTTTCCGTCACTATCCATAGCTGCTTCCGCATGGACTGCGTTGGTCAGTTCGATAGCGATGCGTACAAAGGGCGGGTCCCCGTCGTTGCGGGCTGTCCACCGGAAATCTGTGATTTCCGACTTCGCTGCTTCGCAAGAAATCGCGAAGGGGAGCAAGAGCAAGGCCAAAAAGGCGATGAGTGTTTTGATGTATTTCATATAATAAAATGATTCCTTTCTTTGTGAAGTACCCTCTCAAAGGTTTATATTTTATTATAGCATAAGTGGGGGATAAGGGATAAGGGCCAAGGTTAGTCCCTAGAGTCGAGCTTCATTGGTTTGGAAAGAAAGCTGATTGTTAGTAAAAGGGTCAAGGGGCAAGGGATAAGGGGACAAGGGGAAGGTGCGCCGCACAATTCATAAAGCGGCGCAAGTTTAAAAATAGAGAGGCCAGGACTTACTTTTTCAAAATTTGCGGCGCTTCTTAATTTGTACGCCGCGCCTTCCCCTGAACCCTGAACCCTGAGCCTTTAACCTAGAACCTACTATGCGTATTTACACGCCATTGTTTGTATCCCGGACCTCCGAGGTCCCATTTTGAGAGAGTAGAGGGAAATGGAATGAAGAACTGGAAATTGCATGCCATTATTCTGGTGCTGATCGTCGTTTCTGAATTGATCGGCACCCACACCCTGAAGTTTGGTATCGGCCGCATCGTGCTTTTGCCGATGCTCTATGCACTGCTTCTGGGGATTTTGACGACACCGAAGTTTTTGAATTTGTCTCGTAAAAAGGAAATGCTCGATGCCAGCAGCCTGGTCGGCGTGACGCTGATGCTGCTCATGGCGCGCTACGGCACCCTGGTAGGACCGACGCTCCCGAAAATCCTGGCCGCTTCTCCGGCTCTGATTCTTCAGGAATTCGGAAATCTGGGCACTGTGCTCCTGGGCGTACCGGTGGCGGTATACCTGGGCCTGAAGCGCGAAACCATCGGCGCCGCTCACTCCATTGCCCGTGAACCAAATGTAGCGCTCATCGGCGAAAAATTCGGTCTCGACAGCAGTGAAGGCCGTGGCGTCATGGGCGTATACATCGCCGGCACCGTTTTCGGCACCATTTTCTTTGGCCTCATGGCCAGCGTGGCAGCATCCCTTTTGCCGATCCATCCATACGCCCTGGCTATGGCCTCCGGCGTAGGCTCTGCTTCCATGATGACCGCCGCTGTAGGCTCCCTGGCTGCCATGTATCCGGATATGGCGGATCAGCTCGCCGCTTTCGGCGCAGCCAGCAATATGCTCTCCGGCTTGGACGGCCTTTACATGTCCGTATGGCTGGGGCTCCCCATGACCGAATGGCTGTATAAGAAATTCTATAAACTGAAATATGGCGTGCATCCGGAAGCACCGAAGAAAGGAGAAGAAGCATAATGAAGATGAAAGATACTCTCATCATTCTCGCGATCGTTACCTTTATGAGCCTCGTCTCCAATGTATTGGGTACCAAAGCGGACATCATCCAGTCCATTCCAGGACTTCTCATTCTGGCAGTCATTGCCTTCGTAGGTATGCTTTGCGCGAAATACCTTCCCGGCGGGATTCCCGCTGCTGCCTGGGTCGTTACCTTGGGTTGCATTCTCACCATTCCCGGCGTCCCCGGCGCTGACTTCATCAATAGCTATGTCAAGGATGTAGGCTTCGTAGCTCTCTGCACCCCGATCCTGGCCTATGCCGGCGTTTCCATCGGCAAGGACTTGGACGCCTTTGCCAAGACCGGCTGGCGTATTGTCATCCTGGCCATCGTGGTATTCGTAGGCACCTACATCGCCAGCGCCCTCATCGCCCAGGGCATCCTCACCGCATTGGGTC
>CAVKMC010000219.1:0-3684 GCA_963657285.1 Agathobacter sp. | reverse complement strand
AGCTGAAAAATATTCTCAAGGCCGGCCCCTCCTACGGCGACCTGCCGAAGAATAAGGAAGACCGCATCCTGGTGGAATACGTTTCCGCCAACCCCACCGGCCTTCTCCACATCGGCCACGCCCGCGGTGCAGCCTTCGGTTCGGCCATGATCAATCTCCTCCGCGCCGCCGGCTACGATGTGCTTTCTGAATACTACATCAACGATGCAGGAAATCAGATCGACCACCTGGCCGAATCCATCAACGCCCGTTACCTGCAGCTCTGCGGCCTCGACGCAGAGATCCCCGAAGGCGGCTACCAGGGCCAGGACATCATCGACACCGCCAAGGACATCCTTGCCAAGGACGGGAAGAAATACCTGGACATGGACGAGAAGGAACGCCTCGAGATTTTCAAAGAACGGGGCCTCCAGGAAAAGCTGGCGGACCTCAAGAAGGACCTCCACAATTTCCACGTAGACTTCGACAACTGGTTCTCTGAGAAATCCCTGTATCCCACCGAAGTGGACGCAGCCCTCAAAGTTCTCAAGGACGAAGACAATATGTATGAAAAGGACGGCGCCCTCTGGCTCCGTACCACCAAGAACGGCGACGACAAGGACCGCGTGGTCATCCGTACCAACGGCGTGCCCACCTATTTCTGCTCCGACATCGCCTATGTAGGAAATAAAATTCGCCGCGGCTACAACAAGCTCATCGATATCTGGGGCGCTGACCACCACGGCTACATCATCCGTCTGAAGACCGCCATGAAATTCCTGGGCTACAACCCCGACGATTTCGAAATCATGCTCCTTCAGATGGTGACGCTCCTCCGCGACGGGCAGCCGGTGAAAATGTCCAAGCGTACCGGCCAGGCCGTGACCCTCCGTGAGCTCATGGAGGAAGTCGGCACCGATGCAGCTAGATATTTCTTCTGCGCCCGCACTTTGGACTCCCAGATGGATTTCGACATCGACCTGGCCAAGAAGCAGTCTAGCGATAACCCGGTGTACTACATCCAGTACGCCAATGCCCGCATCCACAGCCTCTTCAACCAGGCCAAGGAAGCCGATGTGAAATGGGACAGCACCTTCGAAGGCGTGGACTTCACCAAGCTCACCGAAGAATGTGAACTGGATCTCATCAAAAAGATGGAAAACTACCACCAGCTCATCGACGGCGCGGCCAAAGAAAGAGCGCCTCAGCGCATCGCGAAATACGCCTACGAGCTGGCAGCCCTCTTCCATCATTTCTATAGAGAATGTCGCATCCTAGGCGTAGACAGCGAGACCACCCAGGCCAGACTCGGCCTCATCACCGCCGTCCAGTACGTTCTGGTGCACGCACTCACCATCCTGGGCATTTCCGCTCCGGAAAGAATGTAACTTTTGAGAAAGAGAATCCTTGTACCTGCTTCGTCATAGCTTGGAGCCCGGAGCTAGGAGCTTGGAGCTCGTTTGGCGTCAGTAAGCATGCTTGATGATGCAGTACGCGAGCTTAATTTCTCTACCGCATAACATGCCTACTGACTCTAACCGGGCTCCAAGCTCCAAGCTCAAAGCTCCTAGCTATGGCGGAGCAGTCAAATGCGCCTTATCCCTTATCCCCTATCCCTTATCCCTCAAAACGAAAGAAGGAGGTCCCATGACTAAATACATCTTCGTAACAGGCGGCGTCGTTTCATCCTTAGGCAAAGGCATCACCGCAGCATCCCTTGGCAGACTTCTGAAGAACAGAGGCTACCGCGTCACCATCCAGAAATTTGACCCCTACATCAATATCGACCCGGGCACCATGAGCCCCTACCAGCACGGAGAAGTCTTCGTCACCGACGACGGCGCGGAAACCGACCTGGACCTGGGCCATTACGAACGTTTCATCGACGAGAACCTCTCCAAAGCGTCCAACGTCACCACCGGCAAGGTGTACCAGTCCGTCATCAATAAGGAAAGAAAAGGCGAATACCTAGGCTCCACCATCCAGGTCATTCCTCACATCACCAATGAAATCAAAGACCGCGTCCTTCGCGTAGGCAAGAACGACAACGCTGACATCGTGATCACCGAAATCGGCGGCACCGTTGGCGATATCGAATCCCTGCCCTTCCTCGAAGCCATCCGTCAGGTCAAGAAGGACGTACCGAACAGAAACGACGTGATCTACATCCACGTGACTCTCGTGCCCTACATCGAAGCCGCTGACGAGCTCAAAACCAAGCCGACCCAGCACTCCGTCAAAGAACTCCGCTCCATCGGCATCCAGCCGGACGTCATCGTTTGCCGCACCGTGAAAGCCCTCTCTCCCGACATGAAGAGAAAGATCGGCATGTTCTGCGACGTAGAAGCCGAAGCGGTCATCAATAACCTCACCGCCAAGAGCATCTACGAAGTACCGCTGCTTCTCCAGGAAGAAGGCCTCGACCACATCGTCCTTCAGAAGCTGGGCCTCGAAGACAAGCCCTGCGACATGGAAAACTGGAAAGCCATGGTTCAGCGCATCGTTTCCGCTGACAAAGAACTCCACATCGGCCTCGTGGGCAAATACGTAGAGCTCCACGACGCTTACCTCTCCGTGGTGGAATCCCTCTCCCACGCCGGCTATGCCCTGGGAAATAAAGTGGTCATCCACTGGATCAACTCCGAAGAACTGGAAGAAAAGAAACCGGACCTCGCCGAGGTTTATAAAGGCATCGACGGCATCGTCATCCCCGGCGGCTTTGGCTACCGCGGCGTCGAAGGCAAGGTGGACACCGTCAAATACGCCCGCGAAAACAAAGTTCCATTCCTGGGCCTGTGCCTCGGTATGCAGTGCGCCGTCATCGAATTCGCTAGAAATGTATGCGGCATGACCGACGCTAACTCCTCCGAATTTGTAGACACCAAGCACCCCGTCATCGACCTCATGCCTGACCAGGAAGACGTCACCGAAAAAGGCGGCACCATGCGCCTGGGCATCTACCCATGCAAGCTCAAAGAAGGCAGCCGCGCCAGAGAACTCTACGACGGACAGGAAATCGTCTACGAACGCCATCGTCATAGATACGAAGTCTCCAACGCCCTCCGTCCGGAATTGGAAAAAGCCGGCCTCGTCATCTGCGGCACCAGCCCCGACGGCCGTCTCGTGGAAACCATCGAACTCAAGGATCATCCCTACTTCGAAGCCACCCAGGCTCACCCGGAATTCAAGAGCCGCCCGAATCGTCCCCATCCCCTCTTCAAAGGCCTCATCGAAGCCGCTATCAAACATAGAGACGAAAAATAATAGAAATCAAAAAACTGCGAATCCAAATGGGTTCGCAGTTTTGTTTTGCCCTCTTCCCTGAAGAGGGTGCCCGAAGGGCGGGTGATGCTCCGCAGTGTGACCTCCTTCCTCTGGAAGGAGGGGGACCGCGGAAGCGGTGGAGGTTGGCCCACGACGCGCGTTTACCTGCTTCGTCATAGCTTGGAGCTATGAGCTGGGAGCTTGGAGCCCGGCTAGAGGCAGGAAGCCTTCTTCTCGGAAGAAGGTGGCCGAAGGCCGGATGATGGCCGTGCACCAGCGGCAGCTTCTCAAGTGACTCAAACGCTAAGTGCGAAATTTCGAAGAAGAAAACGTTGCACCATTACTCTAGCCCTACGTGAGTAGCCCCTTGGAGAAGGGGCGCGCGATAGCGGAGGATAGAAGTGCCTCGAAGAGGCACAACCAGCGAGAGGGTAAGCTGCA
>CAVKMC010000218.1:0-3692 GCA_963657285.1 Agathobacter sp. | reverse complement strand
GTTACTAATTACTAATTACTAATTACTAATTACTGACCACTGATCACTGACCACTAAAGCGAAAAATTTTTCATCGCCACTTTCCCATTTCTGCTATAATAAAAAAGATATAAATAGATTCTGCAGAAAGAAATCTTTTATTTGTGGATGGAGGAAACTATGGATTTCACATTAGACCCCAAGCAGCAGGAATTGGTGAACCTGGCTAGAGAAATCGCGCAGAAGGAAATCGCTCCCCGCGCGCTGGATATCGACAAGAGCGGCGTCATGGATCCGGAGCTTTTGAAAATTTTGAAGCAGGCCGGCATGACCCAGCTGGCAGTGCCGAAGGAATTTGGCGGCGCCGGCCTCGACCTTTTGACAGTCGCTCTGATTTGTGAAGAGCTGGGCAAAGGCTGCGCCGGTGTAGCTACCGTGTGCGCTGCGAATTCCCTCGCTACCTTCCCGATCCTTTTCGCCGGCAATGATGAGCAGAAGAAGGAGTACTTCGACTGCCTGAATGGCGGCGGCATTTCCTGCTTCGCCTTGACCGAACCGGGCGCCGGCTCCGACGCAGGCGCTGTATCCTGCAAAGCTACAAAGGTGGAAGGCGGCTATGTGCTGAATGGCACGAAGTGCTTCATTACCAATGCGCCGATTGCAGATAAGATCACCCTCTTCGCTAATACCCGTGAATCCGGCGGCATCCGCGGCCTCACGGTCTTCCTGGTAGATAGAAATACCCCCGGCGTGTCCACCGGCAAGGAAGAGGATAAGATGGGCATCCGCGCGTCTGCTACCTCGGAAATCATTTTCGATGATTGCTTCGTACCGGCTAGCGCTCGCATCGGTAGAGAAGGCATGGGCTTCCGCATCGCCATGCAGACCCTGGAAACCTCCCGCCCGGTCGTCGGCGCGATTTCCGTAGGCATTGCCCAGGCAGCCTTGGAAAATGCCATCCACTACGCACACCAGAGAAAGCAGTTCGGCCAGAAGATCGCTTCCTTCGAAATGGTACAGGAAATGATCGCCGACATGGTCATCAAGACCGAAGCGGCTAGAGCTCTGGTACACAAGGCATGCTGGAAACAGATGCACGGCGACAAGGATGCCGCTATGTTCTCCGCTATGTCCAAGTGCTTCGCTTCTGACACCGCTATGGAAGTCACCACCACCGCCGTACAGGTCATGGGCGGCAACGGCTACTCCCGCGAAAATCCAAACGAAAAATACATGCGCGACGCCAAGATCATGCAGATCTACGAAGGCACGAATCAGGTCCAGCGCCTGGTCATCGCCAACGGCGCGCTATACTGATAGCAAGCCATGCAAAACGGCCGCTCCTTTTGGGGCGGCTTTTTGTTTTGCGTATAATGCGCGCCTTCCGCTTTCGGACCTCCTTCCTCTGGAAGGAGGGGGACCGCGAAGCGGTGGAGGTTGGTCCAAGGCGCCGCAAATTTGAAAAATCAAATCATGCTCCTGCATTTCTAAACTCGCGCCGCTATATGAATTGATGCGGCGCACCTTCACTCCTCATTCCTAACTCCTCACTCCTAACTTTTTTAATCATCGACCACTGACTACTAATCACTAATCCCTGACCACTGATCACTAAAAACTAAACACTAAACAACTATCGAGAATCACCGAAATTCCCTTGACATTCCCTAGGTCTAATGCTATTCTATTATCGTAAGTTAGCACTCGAAAGTAGTGAGTGCTAATAAACAGGTGATACTATGGCACGTAAAATAAATCGAAATGACACCGGCACCGGTGCCGACGAACTGAACGAAAGAAAGCGCCGCGTCCTATGGGCGGTGGTGCAGGACTATGCGGAGACCGCGGAGCCTGTAGGCTCACGGACCATCGCGAAGAAATACGACTTGGGCGTATCCAGCGCGACGATCCGAAATGAGATGCAGGACTTAGAGGACGAGGGCTACTTAGAGCAGCCTCACACCTCAGCGGGCCGCGTCCCTTCCATCAAGGGCTACCGGTTCTATGTAGACTGGCTCATGGAGCCATCGCCGGTTTCCAGTGATGAGAAGCACATGATAGACCGCATGCTCCTAGAGCAGGTGGGGCGGCAGGAGGAAATCTTCCGAAACATGGCCAAAGCCGTAGCGGCTCTGACCCATACCCTTTCGGTAGCCACCTCTGCCGGCGTGAAAAAGAAATTCAACTATATCCGTTTCCTTCCTTTAGAAGGGCAGCGGGCTATTTTACTTGTAGTGACCGACCAGGGCGAGGTCTCCCATGCGGTGGTAGAAATCCCCAGAGGCTCTACCTTCGATGAGATGCAACTCCTGGCAGACAAGATGAATCATTTCCTTCATGGAAAGGAAATCGATCACTTGGACGAGGCGCTGATCCTCTCCTTCCAAAGAGAAGTAGAAAAGGATCTCACTCCCTACATGCATGTATTCCAGGCGCTCCAAAAAGCCATGTCGCCGCCTACGGAGGTATACTCCGGCGGGGCGTCCCAGCTCATCGAGCAGCCGGAATTCAAAAATGTAGAAAAAATGCAGGATATCCTGCATCTCCTAGAGCAAAGAGATATGCTTGCCAGCATGCTTCTTTCCTCATCGGATCAGCCCATCGCCATCCATATAGGTACAGAAAATCCCGTGAAATCGCTGTCCGACCTCTCTATCGTGCGAGCGCAATTCACCTCCGGCGGCCGGGTCATCGGCTCGGTGGCAGTCCTGGGACCGACGCGCATGCAGTATAGTAGGATCATCGGTATGATGCGATTCATGCAGCAAAGATTAGATACATTATTAAAAGATACGTAGGAGGCTTGCCAATGAACGAAGAAGAAAAGAAAGTCGATACGCAAGAAGAAAAAGTAGAAGAACTGAACCTCGAAAAGCCCGCCGAAGAAACAGAAGTTGAAAAGCTTACCAAAGAAGCCACCGAAGCCTTGAAGGCGGCCAATGAGGCCAAGAGCCAGGCAGAAGCGGCTGAGGCAAAGCTGGCCACCTGCATGGCCCAGTACGTCAGGCTGCAGGCTGATTTCGATAATTTCCGCCGCCGCACCCGTGAAAGCGAGGCGAAAGCAGCGGACACCCATACCGCAGCGACCCTGAAGGCCTTCCTGCCGGTGCTCGATAATTTCGAGCTGGCCATGAAGCATATGCAGAAGGATGAAGGCGGCGCCGCCTACCTGCAGGGCTTTGAGCTTTTGCAGAAACAGCTGGTCAAGATCCTCCAGGACTTCGGCGTCAAGGAAATCGAAGCCGAAGGGGCGACCTTCGATCCCCATTTCCACGAGGCTGTCATGATGGTGCCTTCCGAAGGCAAGGAAGATGAGACCATCGCCCTGGTTTTCCAGAAAGGCTACCTCTACAAGGACACAGTCCTTCGCCCGGCCAAGGTCCAGGTCGTACAGAATAGCTAAGAAATATACCAACCTCCACCGCCAAGGCGTCCCCCCTCCTTCCGTAATGCTATTAAGTTAAGGATTTCATGCTGAGGCTTAGCTTAGAACATGACACTAGCCTTATGGGAGTAGACCCTTGGAGAAGGGTCGCGCGATAGCGCCGGATAGAAATGCGCCATAGGCGCATAATCAGCACTAGCGGAAAGCATGCTGATGTTTGCATAAAGGTTTTACATGATACCGATAGTGCTGGTTATGCCTCTTGCGAGGCATTTCTATCCTCCGCTAACGCGCGCCCCTTCTCCAAGGGGCTACTGCTTAACGCTTG
>CAVKMC010000217.1:0-3710 GCA_963657285.1 Agathobacter sp. | reverse complement strand
ATGGCAGCAACTTGCACCGGATCCAAGGCGAGACGTCCGGAGGCACAATGGCGGGGGCTCCCGTTTTTTTGCGTGGGTTTATTGGTAGTTAGTAGTTAGTAGTCGGTAGTTAGTAATTAGTAATTAGTGATCAGTGGTCAGTACGTGCTTGGCGTTTGAGGCAGTAGGCATACTGGCGCTATCGCTGAAGAGAATCATCCGGCTATAGCGCCAGTATGCTTACTGCCTCAAACGCTAAGCAAGTACTAATTACTAATTTCTGACCACTAATTCCTAATTACTAACCACGAAAAAACGCGAAGGCATGATTTCCATGTCTTCGCGTTTTTTTATTTCCCTGCCTGCAGAGCGGCTTCCTGGATCATATGGACAGTGACGGTATTGAATTCCACCGGAGTATCCAAAGCTTTGACTTCTTTGAAGCCTACGCCGAGCTTGCCGGTGTAGTAGCCGATGACTTCGCCTTTGGTGTCTACTTTCACGGCGTAGATGGTCTTGTCTTCACCTACGTCCACCAGACGGTAGGCGCCGGGCGGCGAGATGACGCGCCAGGAGCTATCGTCGCCATTGAAGGTGTACATGATGCCCTGCTGAGCATCATCATAGAAGAGGCGGTCTTCGTCGTAGAAGACGGCGATTTTACCGATGTGGGAAGACTGCACGTAGATGCGGCGGGTGTCATAGTTCGCATCGGTGCGGTAGATACGATAGAGACCCTTGCCCACTTCCATTTTCATGTAGACCGCATTGGTGGCAGTGGAGTAAGCCACGTCTACGATCTTCGCATTTCTGGGAAGGTCATTGATGGGGGCGTCAGATTCGTGGGTAGTGCCTTCGGGGTTGTAGCGGGCCAGGGTCACGTCCCAGCGGCCGCCCTTCCAGTTGATG
Source organism: Agathobacter sp. (assembly GCA_963657285.1). Classification (GTDB taxonomy): domain Bacteria; phylum Bacillota; class Negativicutes; order Veillonellales; family Dialisteraceae; genus Dialister. The sequence continues at coordinate 2,822 of CAVKMC010000217.1, read as the reverse complement.
GGATAGAGGGCCATGAGAGCCAGATTTCTATCGGGCATCCATTCGAAGAAGGAAACGCCCTGCTTCTTCAGGTCCACTCGCTGAGGATTTCGAAGGTCGTCAGCCTTGTAAATGGTGACAGCGTCAGCAGAGACGTCGGCCATGTATTGGTAGTCGAAGGAGTAGAAGGCTTTGCCTTTCACTTGGATGGAGCTATAGATTTTCTTGCCGGCTTTGTCAGCGGCTTCGGCTACCTTTTCCTTCATGTCGGACATGTCATAGTCACTACTGGAGAGCGGCGCGAAGAGGACTTGGTCCATGTAAATATACGCACCGGCCTGCACACCTACGCCGAGGACAAAGCAAATCATGACTTGCAGAAATTTATTCTTCACTCTGTCCTCCTTATTTTACGATAAATGCGGTAGGAATCATACGCTCGCCCAAAAGGTCAGCGGGCTTGTTCACCACTTTGCCATTGTAGTAGAGGGTAGTGGAGGAGCCGCCGTCCAAGTTCGCAGCGATATGCGCGCCATTTTCATAGAGGATATTCTGGGCATCCACGAGGGTAGCGCCGATGCTGTAGCCCGGCTGGCGTCCGTCGATGACGAGGAAGAGGATGGTACCATCTTTCTTCTGACCGATGGCCGAGCGCGGCGAAATCCCCCATCCGCCGTCGCCGCTTTTGATGACCTTCTTGCCATTGATAATGAGCGGCGGGCCGAAGGTAATGCCTTCGGTGGCACCCAGCTCACGGAGCTCCTTCTTGTTGTAGTTGCCGGCGATGAGGTTGCCGCTCTTGGTCATGCCTACGAAATCGACGCGCTCCTGGTCGTCTACCTGCTGGCCCAGGAGGTATTTCCCTTCATGAAGGATGAAGCCATAGGGCAGACGGCCGATGCCGGTGCCATTGGGGTCATAGAAGCCGCCGCCATTGATGGCTGCTACGGCGTTATTGGTCTTGGCGATGTGAGACGTGGTGTCGCCTTTTTCGTTGATGTCCGCTGCGGTGGCCACTTGGATGCGGCTGGGATTTGGGATTTCCAAAAGGTATCCCACGAAGCGGGAGGTCTCGATTTTCTTCAGGTTCAGCGTGGAGTCAGTCCGGGGCTTGAAGGTGAAGACAGTCTGCTTGTCCGTGGTGGTGACGGTACCGAGGATCTGGTTCAGCTCTTCTGTATTGTAGAGCCAAGTGATGTACTGGGGATGGCGGGACCGCATGATGGCGCCCACCACCGCTCTCTTCAGATTGCCAAATGGCCCGAAGAGCACCACGATGGGCGAGGTGACGAGGAAAAAGACCAGGGTGATCAAAATGAATTTGACCACGATGTTGTTGAAAAGTTTCATTCTTGCTCCTTGGGAAATAAGATTTCAGTGGTCAGTGGTCGGTAATCGGTAGTCGGGGCGCATCAGACTGCAGTCTAATGTTTTTCCGCTTCCCGCTATCGGATTGGTGATCGTCAGTCGGCGATTTATAGCGTTGGCTTTCGTTGCTGTCTCCAACTGACGCCACTCCCCGACTACCGAGTACCGACCACCGACTACGATTAAATCGGCGTATAGTTATCCTTATTGAGTCTCTCCGAGAAACGAGCCAAGGAAACATCATTTCCTATATACGCTCTCTTCAGGTCATAAGGATAGCTGCCCACGTGGACACGGCCGGCGTCGGTAGTAACGGCCATCTGGATGCCTGCTTTCTTACAGATGTCGATGATCTCGTCGTCATAATCGCCGTAGGGATAGGCCAGCCAATGGTTATCGATGCCCAGCTGGTACTTCAGGGCCTGGTTTGCTCCTACGATTTCCTTTTCCTTCTCGGCACGGGTAGCCAGGTTGTGAAGCTTCGGATGGGAGAGGGTATGAGAGGCAATGGTGACAGCGTGGCTGTCGGCCATTTCCTTGAGCTGCGCCCAGGTCATGCGGTTGTGAGGCTTGCCCACATCGTCGGTGATGACGAAGAGGGTCCAGGGGAATCCGTACTCCTTCATCAATGGATACACGACGCTATAGCTATCCGCATAGCCATCGTCGAAGGTGATGCATACCGGTTTCTCCGGGAGCGCTGCGCCCTTGGTCACGTAGTCATAAAGCTCCTGCATGGTGATGGGATGGTAGCCGTGGTCGCGGAGGTAATTCATCTGGATGCGAAGATTTGCCTCGCTCATGATGGCCGCGTTGCCGCCCTGGTCGCCGATCATGTGATACATAAGCACAGACACACCTTCCGGTACGGTGTACTTCACATCACTTCCCCGATGAACGATGGCCACGCCGGGCTTCAAATTTGGATCCGCCGGCGCTTTACTTGCAGCCTGCACCGAAGAAGCCGCCGGCTGAGCCGTGGAAGCCGCCTTCGGCGCATCCCCGCAGCCGGAAAGGCCAAAGGCCCCCAGAGTCAAGAGAGCCGCTGCCGAGACGGTCATCGCTCTCTCACGAATTCTTGATGGGAATTTCAATTTCAAACTCCTTTGTTTTCTATGGAAAAAATTTATACTCATCCTATTTTGACATACATGAATTATTTTACTACGATTGCAAGAGAAAATCAAAAATTAGTAATCAGTGGTCAGTGATTAGTGATCAGGACCCGTTTACCTGCTTCGACATAGCGAGGAGCTTTGAGCTAGGAGCTTGGAGCCTTTTGGGAAGTCCAGTAGACATGCCAGACGTTGAAGCCACCGTGTATCCGCCAGCCTGCTCTTGAACATAATGCAATTAAATACCTAAAGACACAAACAGAGCTCCTAGCTCCAAGCTCCAGGCTCCTAGCTATAGCGAAGCAGATAAAACGCACCTTATCCCATCTCCCCCACTTATGCTATAATAAAATATAAAAC
>CAVKMC010000216.1:0-3712 GCA_963657285.1 Agathobacter sp. | reverse complement strand
CTTTTGTTTGTGCGCCGCACCTCCCCCTGAACCTAAATACTTGAACCTTGAACCTGCAACCTTTTTATCCCAATTTCTCTCTCACGGCGCTCAGCACGTCTTCTCGAATGCTTTCATCCATATCGTCGATGATGGGACGGATGAGGGCTTCCACCACGATGCGGCGAGCTTCTTCTAAGGAGAAGCCGCGGCTCATGAGGAAGTAGATCGTATTTCCATCAAGCTGCCCGGCGCTGGATGCGTGATTTCCTTGCACATCATCTTCGGTGCAAAGAAGAAGTGGCAGGGAAATATTCTTCGTCTTCGGGTCCAACTGGATGGCGTAGTCGCCTTCATCGCCGACGGAGCCCTTGCAGCCCCGTTTGAAATCTAAGGTGCCGCGGAAAATCTTTTTCGATTCGTCAGAAAGCGCGCCCTTCACGTCGATTTCTGCTTTCGTCTTCTCACCTACATGGTCGATGTGGTAGAAGAGATCCAGGTGCTGCTTGCCTTTCGCTGCATAGACGGCCTTTTCCTTCATCGAGGATTCGCGGCCTGTGAGGCGTCCGTAGCTATGGACGATCACCTTTTCGCCGCCCAATTCTGCGGCGGAAAAGTCCGCCTCTGCTCCTTCGCCGAGCTCCACATGACGCTGGTCGTAAAGCACCACGCCGGAGAGTCCGCTCTCCATGCGAGATACCTTGAGCTTTGCGCCATCCTTCAAATCGTAGAAAGCCGCCAAGAGGCAGGTGCCCTTCTCGGTGTCGCCGGTGATTTTCCACACCAGCGTAAGGGAGGCGTCTTTTTCTATGGTAAATACAAACTGTCCGGCCAGGTCCGGATGAGCTTTGTCCACATCCAGCGTGACCATGAGCTTGGCTGCTACCCCTTGCGGTATGCAGATTTCATAATGCTTGCCTTTTTTCGCTGCCTCTACGGTTTCCACCGATGCGCCGTCGAAGTCCGCCGGGAGCTCGCCTCCCTCTTTGACATAGGTCAAGTCGGAGAAGGTGATGTCTCCGATTTCCTTCGGCGCTTCAAAAAGCACCGGCGTATCATTGGTGTGAAGATACCGATAGGTAAGAAGCGGCAGACGGTTGACTCTGATTTCCTCCATAATGCCCTCCTTATCCGATAGCGCCTTCAAATTCCAAATCGATGAGACGGTTCATTTCCACCGCGTACTCCAAGGGGAGCGCTTTGGAAATCGGTTCCGCAAAGCCGCGGACCAGCATGGCCTTCGCGTCCTCTTCCGAGAGTCCGCGGCTCATGAGGTAGTAAATATCCTCGTCCGGGATGCGGCCAATCTTCGCTTCGTGGCCCAGATCGATGTCGTCATTTTCGATGATGATGTCCGGGATCGTATCGGAGCGGGACTCATTGTCCAGCATCAAGGATTCGCAGCTGATGGAGCCCTTCGTCCCGGTGGCATGGGGTCCGATGTAGACCACGCCGCGGTAAATGGCAGTGCCGCCGGCTTTGGAAATGGACTTGGAATTGATAGTCATGGACGTATTCTTCCCAAGGCACTCCACTTTAGATCCGGTATCTAAGTACTGCCCCTTGCCGGCGAAGGTGATGCCGGTGAATTCGCAGGTGGACCGATCGCCCTTCAGCACCGTATCGGGGTAGAGGCAGGAGGTATGGGAGCCGAAGGAGCCGGATACCCAGATCATGTGACCATCTTCCTCGATGAGGGACTTTTTGGTATTCAGATTGTACATATTCTTCGACCAATTTTCGATGGTCGAGTAGCGGAGGGTGGCGCCCTTCTTTACGAAAAGCTCTACCGCCCCGGCATGGAGGTTTGCCACATTGTATCGCGGTGCCGAGCAGCCTTCGATGAAGTGGCAATCTGCCCCTTCCTCCACGATGATGAGCGTATGCTCGAACTGCCCCGCCCCCGGTGCATTCAGGCGGAAATAGCTCTGCAGCGGCATCCGCACCTTCACGCCCTTCGGCACATAGACAAAGGAACCGCCGGACCATACCGCATAGTGAAGGGCGGCAAATTTATGATAATTCGGCGTGATGAGCTTCCCGAAATAGGGCTTAATGAGCTCGGGATACTCTTTCACTGCCGTCTCAAAGTCTACGTAAATAACGCCCTGCTCTTCCAGCTCCTTCTGCACATTGTGGTATACCACTTCGGAGTCGTACTGAGCGCCCACGCCGGCCAAGGATTTCTTCTCTGCTTCAGGAATCCCCAAGCGATCGAAGGTATCGCGGATATTTTCCGGCAAATCCTCCCAGCTGGCCTTCATATCCGTCTTCGGCCGCACATAGGTATCGATATGGGTCATATCCAGCTCGGAAATATCCGGCCCCCATGGCGGGAAGTCCAAAGAATTATAAATGGCAAGAGCCTTCAGACGCTTCTCGAGCATCCACTCGGGCTCCTCCTTTTTAGCGGAAATCTCACGGATGATTTCCTCCGTGAGACCGGTTTCTGCCTTGTAGGAGAATTCCACCTCGTCCTTAATGTCATAGACTCTGCGGTTGATATCCTCCACCTGGCTTTTTACTTTTTCCTCAGCCATGATCACACCTCGCTGCGGTATGCATCAAAGCCATTGGCCTCGATCTCATCCACCAGCTCCGGACCGCCCTCCTTCACGATATGGCCATCGATCAAGACATGGACGAATTCCGGGGTGATAAATTTCAGAATCTGATTCAGATGGGTGATGATGAGGATCCCATTTCCTTCATTGTGATAGTCGGAAATATTCTGGGACACGATGCGGACCGCATCCACGTCAAGCCCCGAGTCAGTCTCATCGAGCATAGCCAGCTTCGGATCCAGGATGCGCATCTGCAGGATCTCGCTCTTTTTCCGTTCGCCGCCGGAGAAGCCATCATTCAGATAGCGGTCAGCGTAGGACGGATTCATGGCCAAATCCTCCATGCGGGCCTTCATGAGCCGCTTGAAAGGAAATAGGCGCTGCTGCTTGCCGGAAATGGTAGCCTTCGCCGTGCGGATGAAATTCTCCGTGGTGATGCCGGCTACAGAAATCGGATTCTGGAAGGACAAGAAAATCCCCAGCTTCGCTCTCTTATCTACCGAAAGAGTGGTGATGTCCTCTCCTTCGAAATATATATGACCCTCAGTAATCTGATAGACCGGATTTCCCATGATGGCGTGAAGCAGCGTCGACTTGCCTGCCCCGTTGACACCCATAATCACATGGACTTCTCCCTGATTCACGGTGAGGTTAATGCCGTGAAGGAGCTCTTTCCCGCCTACCGATACGTGGAGATTTTCCACGCGAAGTAATTCACTCATTCGATCACCTCATGCTATATTGTAACCCGTATGCGCCCTTCGACGTATACAATTAATTGCTTCTTCCATTATAATCGATTATCTTCTATATTACAATGAAATAATATATATCTGGCTATAAGAGGGACTTATGCAGACTTCGCCAAAGTTAGGAGTGAGGAGTTAGGAGGGAGGAGTGGAGGTGCGGCGCACAAATTAAAAAGCGCCGCGAGTTTTGAATTTAGGACGCGCGCACCTGCGTCCTCACATCCGTTATCCGTATAACCATGTAACCGTTTACCGAGTATGCCTCTTGTTGCTCCATTTCCCCCATCGTCAAGAAGTCAGTTAACAGTTATACGGTAAACGGTTCACGGTAGTGGGGAAGCAGCAAAAAGCATTGCCCATTTCATAACTCGCGCCGCTTTATGAATTGACGCGGCGCACCTCCACTCCACTCTCCACTCT
>CAVKMC010000215.1:0-3731 GCA_963657285.1 Agathobacter sp. | reverse complement strand
AAACCAGTTAAACGCGTCCTGAACACCGTCCACTAATCACAGATTGCTAAAATCGATAGCGGTTTCATCGAGAATGAGAAATCAGTCAAACGCGTCCTGATCACTGATCACTAATTACTGATCACTAAATCTCTAGCGTATCTCTGTTTTCATCGGAGGCAATATGTCAAAATTCTTTATACGGCGGCCGATCTTTGCTATCGTGGTGTCGCTGATCATCGTGCTCCTTGGTACGATTTCCTTGATCAGCCTCCCCATCGCGCAGTATCCGCAGATTTCTCCGCCAACCATCAATTTGTCCGCCAGCTATACCGGCGCCAACGCGGAGACGGTAAATCAGACCGTGGCGCAGGTCTTGGAAAATCAGCTGAACGGCATCGAGGGGATGGACTACATGTCCTCTACCTCGTCCAATAGCGGCAGCTACAGCCTGTCTATCGTCTTCGATCTGGACACTGACGGAAATACGGACTCCGTCAATGTGCAGAACACGGCGAACTTAGCAAAGAATGGTCTCCCCAGCGAGGTGCAGACCAGCGGGCTCTCTGTCCGGAAATCTTCCGGCGATATGGCGCTGATGGTGAATCTCTATTCCCCAAACAGCACCTACGATACCGCATTTCTGAAAAACTACGCCGACATTTATCTCATCGATAAGCTGAAGCGCGTGAGCGGCGTGGGCAATGTGAATGCCTTTGGCTCCACCTACGCCATGCGTGTGTGGCTGAATCCGGATAAGCTGGCAGAGCGCGGGCTCACGGTATCTGATGTGACCAGCGCTATCAAGGAACAGAACCAGGCCGCTCCGGCGGGCACTGTCGGCGCGCCGCCGACTCCGAAGAATCAGGAGAAGCAGTATAGCGCGAAAGTGGAAGGTCGCCTCTCCACGGCAGAGCAGTTTGGCGACATCATCCTGAAGTCCGGCTCCGATGGCCAGTTCGTCCGCTTGCGGGATGTGGCAGAGGTGGTGACCGGCGCCCAGAGCTCGGATAGCGATTCGAAGATTGATGGCAAGACCGGTATCGGCTTCGGCGTGCAGCTCACCAATGATGCGAATACCCTCGAAAGCGTTACGGCGGTGAAGAAGATCCTCGCCGAAGCGAAGGAAGATTTCCCGCCGGACTTGGATTACAAGATTGTTGTTGATAATACGGCCTTCATCAATGCGTCCATCGAAGAAGTAGAGATGACTTTCATCGAGTCTCTGCTTCTGGTCATCCTGGTGGTCTTCGTCTTCCTGCAGAAGTGGCGCACCACCTTGATCCCGGTCTTGGCGGTGCCGGTTTCCATCGTCGGTACCTTTGCCACCTTCGTGGTACTGGATTTCACCATCAATACGCTGACCCTCTTCGCGTTGGTTCTCGCCATCGGCATGGTGGTGGATGACGCCATCGTGGTTATCGAAAACGTAGAAGAGCACATGGAGCGAGACGGACTTTCTCCGAAGGAGTCCACCATGATTGCTATGGACGAGGTGCAGGGGCCGATCATCGCCACCACCGCCGTCTTGGCTGCCATCTTCATCCCGGTGGCCTTCTTGGGCGGCACCATGGGCGTGCTCTATAAGCAGTTCGCCATCACCATCACCGTGTCCATCGCCATCTCGGCTATCGTGGCCTTGACCTTGACGCCGGCGCTGTGCGGGTTGATCCTCAAGCCCAATGACATGTCGGCGAAGCAGGGGATTCTTGGCAGTTTCTTTGGAAAATTCAATAGCGCCTTCGACTCCATCCGTGACAAATACACCGGCAAGGTAGGTTGGATGATTCATCATTTGAAATATGCCGCCGTCTTCCTCATTTTGGTGTGCGGGCTCATGGGTCTTTTCTACAAGCTCGTGCCCTCTACCTTCGTGCCGAATGAAGACCAGGGCATGTTCATGGCTAGCGTCACCATGCCCGAAGGCACATCCATGAATCAGAGTGTGAAGGTCGTGGACGCAGTCGCTGAAGAAGCGCGGCAGATCCCCGGCGTGGATGCAGTCATGTCCAATAGCTCTGCCGGCTCCGGCAATCTCTATGTCCGCTTGGAGGACTGGGCGGACCGCACCGATGCGGAGAAGGGACTCTCTGCTATTATTTCTACCTTCAATACGAAGGTGGCCGCAAACCATCCGGAAGCTCAGGTCATGGCCTTCAGTCCGGCGGCGCTCCCGGGCCTTGGCATGGAAGGCGGCTGGTCCATGCAGGTGCAGGACAATACAGGCCTCTCTGATGAAGAGTTGGGAAATCTGGCGTCCAAGATTGTGCAGGCGGCGAACCAGCGGCCCGAGCTTTCCGCCGTTCGCTGTGGCTACAAGGCTAATACTCCAAGCTACCAGTACACGGTGGACCGCGAGAAGGTGAAGAACCTGGGCATCCAGCTCTCCGACGTCTTTACAGCACTGCAGGTAAACTTCGGCGGTACCCAGGTCAATGACTTCAATCAGTTTGGCCGCGCCTACAAGGTCATGCTGCAGGCCGACACCCGTTATCGCTCGGAAGCAGACAGCTTGAAATTTATTTCCGTGAAATCCTCGTCCGGCGAAATGATTCCGTTGGATACGATTCTCACGAAATCCATCACCACCGGCCCGTCGTCCATCAGCCGGTTCAATGGCATCCGCTCCATTTCCGTACAGGGCAACGCCGGCGACGGCTACAGCTCCGGCGAAGCCATGGCGGCAGCGGAGGAAGTGGTGAAGCAGGTGGCGCCCACCGGCACCACCATCGAGTGGTCTGGCCAGAGCCGCGAGGAAAATAAATCCAGCTCCTCCACCATGAAGGTGCTGGGCTTGGCGCTTGTCTTTGCGTTCCTGTGTCTCGCGGCGCTTTATGAAAGCTGGTCCGTCCCGCTGGCAGTCCTCTTCACGGTGCCCACCGGCATCTTCGGCGCCCTCTTCTCCGAGTATGCAGTGAATAAGCTGGCCGCCTTCCTGGGCTCCACTAGCGATGGCTACCAGAATAGCGTGTACATGCAGATCGGCATCATCATGATCATCGGTCTCGCTGCGAAGAACGCCATTCTCATTGTCGAATTTGCAAAGGAGCGCGTGGACAAGGGCATGGATCCCATGGAAGCAGTCATGGAAGCAGCGAAGCTCCGCTTCCGTCCGATTTTAATGACCGCCTTCACCTCCATCATCGGCTGTCTCCCGCTGGCTATGGCGAGCGGCGCCGGCGCCGCCGCTCGCTGCGGCATGGGCGTTGCGGTGGTAGGTGGCATGTGCTTCGCCACCCTCTTCGGCGTATTCCTCATCCCGGCCTTCTACATCATCACGGCGTATATCGCGCGGTTCGTGAGCGGAGTGACAGGCGGGAGAAAAGGTGCGGCTTGATTCTTGTATAGTTAGGAGTGAGGAATTAGGAGTGAGGAGTGGCGGTGCGCCGCGTCAATTCATATAGCGGCGCGAGTTTGGAAAATCAGTGCGCAAACTTGCTTCGTCGTAGCTATGAGGAAGCAGGTACGCGGATTTTGATTACAAAATTTGCGGCGCTTCTTCATTTGTGCGCCGCACTACCACTTCTCTCTCCTAACTCCTCACTAAAAAAGCAGAGAAAATGCGATTTCCATTTCCTCTGCTTTTTTAGTGGGGGGATGAAAATAAAATTCGTGAATTTATAGGATTTTTAGTGGTATTGAGCGGATGACAATGATAAAATAAGAATAAGTGTAGGTTTTTTATTTCAGTAACGGTTCTAGGGAAACGCTGATTAAATCGAAGATTCAAAAATCATAAGAATTTTTATTCA
>CAVKMC010000214.1:0-3732 GCA_963657285.1 Agathobacter sp. | reverse complement strand
ACCTTCTCGTACCGGGCCGGGTAAATTCCAATTTCAAACGTGTCCTCTCTCGTTTCACTTCCTTCTTCAAAGGTTTCATCGGCGCAGGGGGATGGATGGTCCTCGCTTGAGTGAGCGGGGCGCCTTGTGGTGCTCGCTTCTCAAGAAGAAATCCCTATCCATGCGGCGATAGGAAATCGAATATGGAATTCTATACAAAACTGTGCTATAAGGCTAAAGAGTACATGCAATCGGTTTAGACGTATTTGTTACGCAAATCTTTAAGGGAGTCACAAATCGCTGCTAAAACTCAGCATAAATGGCTTAACTTAAATAGCATTACCGTCTATGGCACACTCTTCAACGAAGAGGGCTTAGGAAAACAGGAATCAGCAGGTATGTACGTACTGACTACCGACTACTGACTACTAATTACTTAAACCAACCTCCACCGCTGATGCGGTCCCTCTCTTTCCCGCCTTTACCCCCTTCCTCTGGAAGGGGGAGGGCCCGAAGGGCGGGGGTTAGCCAAGAAAGCATTTCCACCCATAGAATTCCTCCTCGATTTCCAAAAGACAGACGCCGCAGGGCGTCTTTTTTGTTGAAACCTTTGGAGCGTGAATGAGGATGTCATCCTTACAAGCTGATATACGAAAATTATTATCCGTGATGCTGCCGATCCTGGTGGCGCAGATTTCCACCGCCGGCATCACTTTTATCAATACCACCATGGCAGGCCACGCGGGAAGCGATGACCTGGCGGGCGTTTCCGTGGGCGCGGGACTTTTCTACCCGCTCCTGGCTTCCATCGTAGGTCTTCTCATGGCGGGCACGCCGCTCATGGCTGGCCTCCTGGGGCAGAAGAAGGGAGAGCTTCTCCCCTTCATCGTCCGTACGGGCCTGGCGATCGGTCTTGCGATTTCCTTTGCCTTTGGCGCTGCCTATTTCTTCTTCATCGATGACCTTTTGGACTACCTGGCCCTCGAGGACGTGGTGGCTCACACGGCGCGGTACTACCTGCTCACCATGGTGGGCGTGGTATTCTTCGTTTCCATGATCATCCCGCTGCGCTGCCTCACCGATACCGCCGGCTCCACTTCGATTTCCATGAAGCTCTTCATGGCAGCTCCGGCCATCAATGGCGCATTCAATTACCTTTTCATTTACGGCCACTTCGGCATGCCTCGCTTGGGCGGCATCGGCGCGGGCCTCTCCACCATGCTCACCTATGGCTGTCTCCTCGCGCTCTTCCTCTTCGTGGTGATGAAGTCGAAGACCCTGGGCGGCCAGGCGATTTTCACCTCTTTGGAAATCAAAGCGGCGGATCTCAAAGAGTACCTCATCGTCGGCGTGCCTTCCGGCATGTCCATCTTCATGGAAATGAGTCTCTTCAGTCTCATCATCGTCTTCCTGGCGCGCTACGGCACGGAAACCCTGGCGGCTTACCAAATCGCTGACAACTTCGCCAGCCTGGTGTACATGCTCCCGGTTTCCTGCTCCATGGCTCTCACAATCCTCATCGCTACGGCAGTAGGCGCCGGCGATATTTCCCTTGCTCGTCGCTATAAGAAAGCAGGCTTCGTCACCGCCCTCACCGGCGCAGCCATGACCGCGTCGCTCACCATTCTTTTCCGTGACTCCATCGGCGCGGTGTACACTGGTGACGCTATGGTGGTCTCCATCGCGGGCCAGTTCCTCATCTACGGCGCCGGCTGGCAGCTCTTTGACGCCGTGTCTACCCCAATCCAGGGGATCCTCCGCGGCATGAAGGACACCCGTGTGTCCTTCGTCCTCATGGTCATCGCCTACTGGGGCGGCTGCTTCCCCATGAGCCTTTTCCTGGACAACGTCATGGGTCTTGGCGCCGACTCCTACTGGCTGGGCCTCGACTTCGGCGTCGGCTGCTCCGCTGCCCTCATGGTCCTCCGCCTCGTCTATGTAGAGCGCGTCATGGATGGCCGTCCGGTACCGACCTTCGATTTCGTGAAGGAAATCTTCGTCAAAGCATCGGCTCGCCATACCGCCTCTCCGCTCCTGGCCGGTCATGGTCATGTCTATGAAGTCACAGAAGAAAATATTCGCCAGGCCGAGAAGCTCCTGGCCTTCCTCTCTGAAATGGAAGAAGAGCTCTCTGTGGTCATGCAAAATCTCAAAGAATCCCAAATTGATATATTCGTAGAAAATAGAAGAGTCCTCCCCATCCGTCTCTCCTTGCTGACGGACCTGCACCTCTCCATCCTAGGCCACGCCACCAGGGCGTACGTGCCTTAGGGTTGCTTGCCTATTCGCCGCGGAAATGAGAAATCATTCCCGCGGCTTTTTTCGTTTAGGGATATGGGATGAGGCTCCGCGTACCTGCTTCGTCATAGCTAGGAGCTTTTAGCTGGGAGCTTGGAGCTTTTTCGGAGTCCAGTGGACATGCTGGACAATAGAGACATGACGTATCCGCTGAGCATGCTTACTGGACGCTAACAGAGCTCCAAGCTCCAAGCTCATAGCTCCTAGCTATGACGAAGCAGGCAAATGTGTCCTTATCCCTTATCCCTAAACGCCACTAACCATTTCCCTCCCAAAATGCTATACTATACCCATAGAAGAGAGAAGAATTATATTTCCCAAAGAAGAAGGTACATCATGAACAAATGGATGGGCTGCTTGGCAGCTTTCTCCGTGGCGGCGGCGCTGCTCCTTTCCGGCTGCGGCAAGCCGTCGGTGCACGTGATGAAAGCCCAGGCTGCCAATGAACCCTTTACCCTGGAAACGAAAGCCACCGCCGAGGCCCTCCACGCGGCGCCGGTGATCCCCTCCGTTTCCGGCGGCCTCGTCACGAATCCCCCCGACATCGGCACCACTGTGGAAGCGGGGGACATCTTATTTCAGATAGACTCCTCCCAGTACGAGTCCCAGGCCGCGGCGCTGGAGTCCCAGATTTCCCAGTCCGCAGCGCCTTCGGTCTCCTACGCCGCCCCGGTGGATAACAGCATGGAAGCCTCGCTCCTGAAGCAAGGCATCATCACCCAGGCCGAGTACAACCGCATCAAAGGCCGCCAAGGCGTGCAGACCGTCTCGCCCTCTAGAAATGTGGACGAGAGCCTCCTCGCGTCCCTTCGCTCCGTGCAGCAGCTCATCGGCGCCTGCACCGTCCGCGCTCCCATCAGCGGCGTGATTTCCCAGGTCTACCTAGGCGACACCCACATGGCCATGGCCGGCAAGCCCGCCCTGGTGATCCGCCAGAATAGCCCCGTCAGCGCCACCGTAGAAATCCCGGCGAAAATGGATCAGCTCCTGGACGCCGCCAAGGACGACAAGACCTTGACCGTCACCATGAGCGACGGAGAGGACCTGTGGTACGGCGAGCTCAAGAGACAGCCGAATGACAACGGCGAGAAATACACCGCCTACAAGGTGCAGGTGGACAACGCCGACGATAAGATCACCATCGGCAACGAATACAGCATCCGCATCGACAGCGGCAAGACCGTCTCCAGCTACCTCATCCCCAAGAGCGCCCTCATCGGCGATGACGCCATAGCCACCGTCACCGATAGCGGTCTCGTAGACATCAAGACCGTAGCCATCGCCAGCGAGACCGGCGGCTACCTCCTCATCATGGACGGCCTCAAAGAAGGCGACCGAGTCATCACCGACCCGCCGAAGGACCTGGAAATGGGCATGCAGGTGGATGTGAAATAGTGATCAGTAATTAGTAACTCAACTTTCCCACTTAGAAATTAGGCGGAAAAGCCCATAGAG
>CAVKMC010000213.1:0-3752 GCA_963657285.1 Agathobacter sp. | reverse complement strand
TGGTAGAAATCTGCATATTGTGTCCGCAAGCATGGGCCGCGCCGGTCAGGGGATTTGCCTTAGGATTGGTAGGACAGCCTACTGCATCCAGCTCGCCCAGGATAGCCGCCGTAGGACCGGCCTTTCCGCCATGAGCCCGCGCCTTCACGCCATTGATAGCAAGACCGGTCTGGGGATCCAGGCCAAGGCCGCGCATGAAATCCGCCACCTTCGCTGCAGTCTTCACTTCCTTGAAACCAAGCTCCGGCTCATCATTGATGCTATCGCAAATGGCTCGGATCTTCTCTGCTTCTGCGTCAATCGCAGCGCATACCTTTTCTTTCCATAGTTCTTTATTCATTTTGTACGCCTCCAAGAAATTGGACTATCCTACAAAGAAAATACATGCTTAGTAAAGTATGCTTTAAGCATTATAGCATAGACGCTAGGATTTTTAAACAAAAAGGGGATTTTTAGTAATTAGTAATTAGTAGTCGGTGGTCAGGGATTAGCGATCAGTAATTAGTGATTAGTGATCAGTACGCATTTAACTGCTGCGCCAAATACGCCAAGTCCTTTTCTCTGAAGAGTGTGCCCCTAGGACGGATGATGCCAACCTCCACCGCTCCGCGGTCCCCCTCCTTCCAGAGGAAGGAGGTAAGCAAAAGAAAAAGGCTGTGAAACGCGATTCGGCAATTCCACAGCCTTTTTATTATTTTATTTTCAATAGATTAGTCTACCGGAGAAGCGAAGAGGTCTTTTTCCTTTTCTTTCTTCAGAGCGGTCTTGATGTGCAGTTCTTTCAGCTGTTTTTCTACCACAGTGGAAGGAGCCTGGGTCATCGGGTCGATGGCGCTCTGGGTCTTCGGGAAGGCGATGACGTCGCGGATGGATTCCAGATGGAGCATCAGCATGACGAGGCGGTCAAGGCCGAGGGCGATGCCTGCATGAGGCGGAGCGCCGAATTTGAAGGCATCCAGCAGGAATCCAAATTTCTGCTGTGCTTCTTCCTGAGAAATGCCGATGGCGTTGAATACCTTTTCCTGCAGCTCTTCCTGGTAAATACGGAGGGAGCCGCCGCCGGCTTCGACGCCGTTCAGTACCATATCGTAAGCCTTTGCATAGACCTTGGACGGGTCGGTAGCCAGGTACTCGATATCTTCATCGCGAGGAGCGGTGAATGGATGGTGTTCTGCTACATAGCGTTTTTCTTCTTCGCTGTATTCGAACATCGGGAAATCGGTAACCCAACGGAAGCAGAATTCGTTCGGGTCGATGAGGTTCATGCGGCGTGCCATTTCCAGACGCAGTTCGCCCAAAGCCTGTGCGACCACCTTCGGCTTATCAGCGATGATGAGGACCAGATCGCCCTTTTCAGCTTCGCAGACCTTGCCGATTTCTCTAATTTTTTCTTCGCCCAGGAATTTGGTGATCTGGCATTTCAGGCTGTCGTCTTCATTGAAGCCGATCCATGCCAGGCCCTTTGCACCGTAGCGGCCTACGTATTCTACCAGGTTATCCAGTTCACGACGAGGAATGCCGGCATCGCCTTTGACGGTGATGGCTTTTACGACGCCGCCATTGTCCAAAACGGAGCGGAATACCTTGAATCCGGTGTCACGGAGCAGGTCGGAAATATCATAGAAGTGCATATCGAAACGGAGGTCCGGTTTATCGGAGCCGTAGAGCGCCATAGCGTCATCCCATTTGATTCTCTGGAAAGGAATCTGGATGTCTACATCGAGGCACTTCTTGAAGACTCTCTGCATCATGTGTTCCATCAGGTCCAGAATGAAGTCCTGGTCTTCGAAGGAGAGCTCCATATCCAGCTGGGTGAATTCCGGCTGACGGTCAGCGCGCAGGTCTTCGTCGCGGAAGCAGCGAGCTACCTGGAAATATCTTTCCAGACCGGAAACCATGAGCAGCTGCTTGAAGAGCTGCGGGGACTGCGGGAGTGCGTAGAATTTGCCCGGATTCACGCGGGACGGTACCAGGTAGTCACGAGCGCCTTCCGGAGTGCTCTTGGTGAGCATCGGGGTTTCAATTTCCAGGAAATTGTGTTCGTCCAGGAAGGATCTCATTTCATGAACAATCTTGTGGCGCATGATGAGATGGTTCTGCATTTCCGGACGACGGAGGTCGATGTAGCGATATTTCAGACGGACGTTTTCATCTACGTCGATGCCATCTTCTACATAGAATGGCGGGGTCTTGGCTTTGTTCAGGATGCGGAGCTCGGAAACCACCACTTCTACCTTGCCGGTAGCCATTTTCGGATTGACGGTTTCTTCGCTTCTCTCTCTGACCTTACCCTTCACAGCCAGCACAAATTCGCTGCGGCATGCTTCTGCCTTGTGGAAAGCTTCTTCGCCATACTGCGGGCTCATGACCAACTGTACGATACCGCTTCTGTCACGGAGATCGATAAAAATCAGACCGCCATGGTCACGACGGGTATTCACCCAGCCTGCCAGTGTCAGTTCTTTGCCGCAGTCATTTTCAGTTACCTGACCGCATCCGCAGGATCTATGCATCCCTGCCATTGTTTCCATATTCGAGCACCTCTTTATAAAATTCTATGACTTGCCGAGATTTCCCGGCGATGAATAAACTATATCAGATTCAAGCCTGTTCTGCTTTGGAAATATAATCCGCCACATCGGCAAACGGGATTTCTTCCTGGGTTCCTTCTGCCATATTCTTCACCATAGCAGCGCCCTTTTCCAGTTCGTTGCTTCCGATGATGACAGAGAAATCAGCCTTCACCTTGCCGGCCTGCTTCATCTGGCCCTTGAGGCTCTTGCCCTGGAGATCCATGTCGGTGACGATGCCATCCTGACGGAGAGCGAACTGGATCTTCACGCCTTCAGCCTGGGCTTCCTGACCGAGAGCAGCGATATATACGCGCTTCGTGGGTTTCGGCTCGGGAATGAGATTCTGCATTTCCAAAGCCAGGAGCAAACGTTCCAAACCGATAGCAAAGCCGATGCCCGGGGTAGATGGGCCACCGATTTCTTCCACCAGTCCATCATAGCGTCCGCCGCCGCACACAGCGCTCTGGGCGCCCAGAGGCGGATACTGGATTTCGAAAGCCGTATTGGTATAGTAATCCAAGCCGCGGACCAGCTTCGGGTCTACGGTATAGGAAATACCCAGCGCTGTGAGGTAGGATTTCAAAGCTTCAAATTTTTCATGGCAATCGTCGCAGAGGTAGTCCGTAATCACCGGCGCCCCTACAGCAGCCTTCTTGCAGCCCTCCTCCTTGCAGTCCAGGAGGCGAAGCGGATTCTTATGCAGACGCGCGCGGCAGTCTTCACAGAGAGAGTCTACCTTCGGTTCGAAGAAGTCGATGAGCTTTTGGCGATATGCCGGGCGGCAGTTGCCATCGCCGATGGAGTTCAGATGGAGATCCAGGTCCTTCAGACCCAGCTTGTGGAAAATTTCACAAGCCATGGCGATGACCTCTGCATCTGCCAAAGGAGAAGAAGCGCCCAGCACTTCCAGCCCAAACTGGTGGAATTCTCTATAACGGCCGGCCTGTGGACGGTCATAGCGGAACATGGATCCGATGTAAAACATCTTATGTACCTGCTGGTCGCC
Organism: Agathobacter sp.; assembly: GCA_963657285.1. Lineage (GTDB taxonomy): Bacteria > Bacillota > Negativicutes > Veillonellales > Dialisteraceae > Dialister. Next base: position 173 of record CAVKMC010000213.1, on the reverse strand, counting down.
ATACATTTTATGTTCCAGGTAAGCGCGGACTGCGGAAGCCGTATTCTCCGGACGGAGGGTCACCGAGCGGTCGCCTCTGTCCTTGAAGGTATACATTTCCTTCGTCACCACATCGGTGGTATCGCCGATACCGCGCTGAAATAATTCTGTCCCCTCGATGATCGGTGTTCTGA
>CAVKMC010000212.1:0-3754 GCA_963657285.1 Agathobacter sp. | reverse complement strand
GGAAGCAGCAAACAGCGTACTGACCACTGATCACTAATTACTAATTACTAAACCTTGAATGTTAATTAGCTGGCAAAATCAAGTTGACTAATGGTTTACAACTGTCATATAATAGAGTCAATTATAAAGAACCTAATGGGATTCACACAGGGGGCAGCTATGAGAAGCGAAATTTTAGACTATTTCCGCAAAGCCAATGGGGAATTCATTTCCGGGGAACAGATTTCCAGGGATCTCCATGTATCGCGCACGGCGATTTGGAAGCATATCAATATTTTGAAAAGTCGGGGATATATTTTTGAGTCCAGCACCCGCAAGGGCTATCGGCTGATTTATGCGCCGAATTTGCTCACGCCTTTGGAAATCTCTAGTGTGCTTCATACGGAGACCTTGGGACGCCGGGTGGTGTATCTGGAATGTACCGCTTCCACCAATGATGAAGCGAAGAAGATCGCTCGCGAAGGCGCAGAGGAAGGCACCATCGTGGTGGCTGAGGAGCAGACCGGCGGTCACGGCCGTCTCACTCGCAGCTTCTGCTGTCCCTTTGGTAAGGGCATCTGGTTTACCATCATCCTCCGGCCGAAATTCCTGCCCATGGAAGCAGCGAAGTGCACCCTGATGGCAGCGGTGGCCGTGTGCCGCGGGATTCGCCGCTTAGGGCTGGCCGATGCAGGCATCAAGTGGCCCAATGACATCCTCTACCATGGCAAGAAAATGGTGGGCATCCTGACGGAAATGTCTGCGTCTATGGAAAAAATTGATTACATCACCATCGGCATCGGCATCAATACAGGCATGAAGAAGACCGATTTCCCGGAGGATTTCAGAAATGGGGCGACCTCCTTCCTGATCGAAGGCATCGACGTATCGAGAAAGGACCTTTTGGCTGCTATCCTTTCGGAGCTGGAAAAGGAGTACGACATCGCCCAGAACGAAGGCTTCGACAAGGTTTTGGAGGATTGGAAGGGACTCTCTGTCACCATCGGACAGGAAGTACGCGTGATTTTGGGAGATGAAAATTTCACCGGCAAAGCGGTGGATATTGATAAAGACGGCTGCCTCCTGGTAGATACCGGCAGCAAGATCGAGCGCGTCATCGCCGGCGACGTATCCATCCGCCCGGTGGATGCACCTATCCCGAAACGTTGAGAAACTGAGTGCGTGTACCTGCTTCTTCATAGCTATGAGCTATGAGCTATGAGCTTGGAGCTCCGTTAGCGACATTTAGCATGTAGTAGCATTTTAGGAGGTTACTTGAGTGTTATGTGTCTCAGGCGCTGGGCATGCCTGGTGTCTGTGGCCGAGCTCCAAGCTCCAGGCTCAAAGCTCCTAGCTATGGGGAAGCAAGTAAGCATGCCAGCTTCCTGGATGCTTCAACGAAAATGTAAGAGAGAAGGCTTTTCCAATGGAAAAAGAACGAATGCATAACATGATCAGCGCTGCACTCTTTGCGGGCATCATGGCGATTTTGTCACAATTTATATTTCCTATCGGCGCGGTGCCGATCACGCTGCAGAGCTTCGTATGCGCTTTGGCCGGCGGCGTTTTAGGAAGGAAGTGGGGCGCTATCTCCATCGGCCTTTGGCTGCTCTTGGGGGTCCTTGGTATCCCGATCCTCACCATGGGGAAGGCGGGGATTGGCATTTTCCTCTCGCCGGTGGGCGGCTACTACCTGGGCTTTGTCCTCATGGCTTGGATCAGCGGCTTCCGTCTGGCAGAGAGAGGCCATTTCCTTCGTCAGGTGTCCTCAGCGGTAGTGGGGCTTGCCTCTTGCTATATTCTGGGGACGGTGTGGTTCATGGCCTATTTCCAGTATGGCCTCGGCAAGGAAATGCCGCTGTGGACGGCACTCACGATGACTGTATTTCCTTTTGTAGTCTTTGACCTCATCAAGGTGGTCCTCGGCGTGCTCTGCGGCACCCGCATCCGCCAGGCGCTGAACCAGGCGGGCTACTATCCGACGCTGCAGCATTAGAGGCGTGGATTAACGGTATTGGCTTAGTAATTGGTATTTAGTAATCAGTGATCAGGGCGCGTTTACCTCTTACCCCATAGAGCCTCGCTATGAGGTAGCAGGTAAATACGTCCCGACTACCGACCACTTGCAAACGGCCCAAGAGTAACTCCTGGGCTTTTTTTAGTGCCTCTAACTATAACTATCAGGTTATGAAATCATAGATTCATAAGCGATATATAAATTTTCGCTTGACAGAATCGGAAAACTATTGCATTATACTCATGGCGTGAAATTGGCGCTTCGCTGCGCGCCCTTGCGAGGGGCGCAAGTTTAAAGATATGGCCACGGCCATTCATTGGAGGAGATTCGAATGCTTCTTGCTTTTGATGTAGGAAATACGAATATTGTTTGCGGTGTGTATAAGGATCGGCAGCTGATCAAGCATTGGCGTGTGGCTACGGATACATTGCAGACGGCAGATGGCTATGCAGCTCTTTTGGGGACACTTTTCCGATTGAATGGCTTGGATTTTGAGGATGTGGAAGACATCATTATTTCCACCGTGGTACCGCCGATCATTCCGATCCTGGAAACCATGTCTCAGCGTTACTTCGGTATCAAACCGATCCTCGTAGGCCCCGGCATCAAGACGGGCCTCAATATTCTCTATGACAATCCGAGAGAGCTTGGCGCTGACCGCATCGTCAATGCGGTAGCAGCCATCGACGAATACAAATGCCCCATGATCATCATCGACATGGGCACCGCTACCACCTTCTGCGTGGTGGATACGAAGGGCAATTACTTAGGCGGCGCTGTGGCACCGGGCATCGGTATTTCCATGGAAGCCCTCTTCCAGAGAGCCTCCAAGCTTCCGCGTATCGAGCTGGTGAAGACGCCACATATCATTTGTAGAAATACGGTATCCGCTATGCAGGCAGGCATTTACTATGGCTTTGTGGGCCAGATCGACGAGATCGTCAATCGCATCAAAGAGGAGCTCAATGAAAAGGATGTGAAGGTCATCGCTACCGGCGGCCTGGCTACGCTCATCGCCAAATCCTCCAAGACCATCGACGTGGTAGATCCCATGCTGACCCTGAAGGGCCTACTGGTGCTCTACGAAAAGAATAAAGGAGACAAGAAGAGAGATATCTGAGACGGTATCGCTTCAGCGAGAGCTGGCGCAGGGAAAAAGGTTCAAGGTTCAAGTATTTAGGTTCAAGGGGAGGTGCGGCGCACAAATCAGAAAGCGCCGCAAGTTTGGAAAGTCAGCCATTTGGCTACTTCCTCATAGCTAGGAGCTGTGAGCTAGGAGCTTGGAGCTCGGCTAGCGACAGTAGGCACGGTGGGCGGTAGAGGCGCGAGGCACTTTGTCCGCTTTTATCGAAACGTAGTTAAATGCCAAGTGACACCATCCGAGCTCCGAGCTCTAAGCTCAAAGCTATGACGATGCAGGTACGCGGCTTTCTATTTCTAAAACTCGCGCCGCTATATGAATTGATGCGGCATACCTCCCCTTGAACCTTGAATCCTGAACCTCGAACCTTTTTCGATTTTTTCAAAAAGTACTTGCATTTTTGGCCCTGAGCGGCTATAATAATTAGCACATGGCCGGTTAGTCAAACGGTTAAGACGCTGCGTTCTCAGCGCAGAGAGTATGGGTTCGAATCCCATACCGGTCACCATAAAAAGCTGTGGAAAATGAGAAATCATTTTTCACAGCTTTTTTATTTTTAGAAATTAGTGATCAGTGGTCAGTGATCAGGACGTACTTACCGTAACCAGACATAGCGG
>CAVKMC010000211.1:0-3757 GCA_963657285.1 Agathobacter sp. | reverse complement strand
GCAATCCAGGAAATAACGCACAGCGGCACGCCAACCTTTGCATAGTCGTTGAAGGAGAAGTTGCCAGGTCCAAGAACGAGGGTGTTTGGCGGAGTAGCCATTGGAGTTGCGAATGCGCAGGATGCTGCGATACCCAGAGCCATCAGAACCGGTTTCGGGTCAGCGCCGATGGACTGAGCGATAGAAATACCGATCGGAGCGAGGAGCGCTGCGGATGCGGTGTTGGACATGAACTGGGTGAGTACGTTAGAAATCAGGAACAGAACGGCAGTCAGTACATATGGGTTCGGGTTGTCGCCCATCATGTTTACGACGGTATCAGCAATCAGTTTGCCGGCGCCGGTTTTTTCCATAGCAGTTGCAACGGAAAGCATACCAGCGAACAGGAAAATGGTTACCCAGTCGATGCCTGCATACGCTTCTTTTTCCTTCAGGCAGCCGGTAACAACGCAGAGGATAGCGCCGGTAACTGCTGCGGTCTGCAGCGGAACGGTCTTGAGATCAAGAGCCATGCAAACAACTACGCCGATCAGGATCAGGCCGGAAATCCACATTTTGGTTTTGCTCTTCGGGCCATCGCCTGCACCGGCTTCTTCTTTAGCAGCTTTAACAGCTTCTTCGTCGAGAGCGCCTGCAGATTTGTCAGGAACCATATGACGGCCAATGAAGAGGGTGTAGAAGAAAATGATGATGGACAGCGGAACACCAATGTAAGCGAATTCGAAGAAGCCGAAGGTCGGAAGGCCTGCAGCGGTCAGAGCGCCGGTAACGATAACGTTTGGCGGGGTACCGATCATGGTGATGGTGCCGCCTACGTTAGCAGCGATTGCCAGTGGCATCAATTCCTTAGAAGCCGGAATCTTTGCAGCCTGGCAGATACCGATGATAACCGGCATCAAGCATGCTACAGTACCGGTGTTGGAGGATACAGAGGAAAGAACGATGGTAACGAGCATAACAGCGCCCATCAGTTTCATTTCGCCGGTACCTGCTTTTTTAACTACAGCTACACCGATTGCTTCAGCAAGGCCAGTCTTAAACATAGCCGCGCCGATAACGAACATACCACCGAAAAGAACAACGGTGGAATTAGAAAGACCTGCATATACAGCTTTAGACGGAAGTACGCCCAAAATACCAAGTACTGTACATGCGGCCATAGCGGTAACAGCCAGCGGAATCAGTTCGGTTACGAAGAGAAATGCTGCTACAGCCAGGACACACAGCGTGATAATAGCTGGATCCATAATTTTCACCTTCCTTTTGATGATTCTCCATAGTGAAATAGATGCGGTGCCGATCCATTCGGTCTGAAGAAATTCTCCGGAAGATCTTAGGACTCATATGTAATTGTAAAAGAATGAAATATAATTGCTGAATTCCTATGAGTTTGAATTCCGATGAATCCCGAAATACTTTCCGGAAAACGGAGTAATCCCTTTTGCCAACCGACTATCCTCCTTTTCAACAGTCCCAGGGTCTGGACTCACATCCATGCATAGCCTACTATATATTCGCAAGCTATTTGCATGAGCACCTATGCTTATTGTATCCATAGTGTTCTATAATTTCAAATGCCCTAGGCCGCTCTTTAGAAAGAAATTTTCCTTGAATTTTATATTTACTTTCTTTTTAGTTTATATTTTTAGTTTAATTCTAAAATTTTCTGTACTTGCAAGTGTAATTTTTGTGTAATTTTTTGAGAATTGAAAATTTCTAGAAAAACAAGCCATTTCATCGCATGCTATCTATCATTTCATAGCTATCTATGAAATTTAAAATTACATAGATGCTTATCTTTTCCATTTGGTTTTTTAGAAATAGATAGCTATATATGCAATATGTATTTAAATAGCGTTCTATTTATTAAATCATACAATGCTATCCATTTTCATTTAGATAGCCCATTATGAAATTCTTTTTTCTCCCCCGTGGGGATAGCAAGTATGCCAGAAATTGGCAATCATAAATAATTATTAGAATTGAGCGAGGGATATTGGCCCGCGTACCTGCCTCGCCATAGCTTGGGGCTTGGAGCTTGGAGCTAGGAGCTTGGCTAGAGGCAGTTAGCATGCTGGCGGCAGATACACGTTCCCACTGCCGTACGCTTCGCACGGCGAAGCCCTCCTTCCTTTGGAATGGGCGCAAGGGGGCTTGCAAGCAGACAAACGTGCAGCCCTGGCCCCCTCTACCAAACATGACTACTGACATGAAAAGAGCTCCAAGCTCCAAGCTAAAAGCTCCTAGCTATGGCGAAGCAGGTACGCGCGCCCTTATCCCCTATCCCTTGCACGCAAAAAACCCGAAGTCACATAGGACTCCGGGCCGCCCCAGCGCTTTACAATTCCGTAAAGAGTGGGGAATAGGTCATGAAGAGGGTGCACACCAGGATGGTGGTGGCCAGTGTAAGGAGGGTGAGGCGGATGCCGTACTTGATCTGCTCCGCCGCACCAAGGCCATAGCCGATGGGAATGGCACGAGTGGAAATCGGGAGCACGTAGGCGCAGTTCGCCGCCACGATGGTGCCGAGGATGTAAGGGATCGGATTCGTATGGAGCGCTTCCGCGATGCCCGAGACTACCGGGATGGAGATAGAGGCAGCGGCGGTATTGCTGGAAAGCTCCGAGAGGAAGGTGGCAAAGCCGCAGGAAATCGCCATCACCGGGAAGCCGGCGGAAAGATCCATGGAAGCGATGAGGCCCGCAAGCCTTTCGATGGCACCGGTTTCAATGACCAGGCGCCCCAGCGCTAGACCGCTGGCAAAGAGAAAAATCATGCCCCACATCACATGGGACTCCGCGTATTTCCAAGTCATCATAGGCTCGCCCTTCTCATCCTCCAGGAAAAACATAAGCATCCCCAGGACTAAGAAGACGTAAGCCGGCTTCATGGCCGGGACTAGATCCGCAAAGAGAGGCCGCGCGAAGGCGAGGACCGTAGCGAGGACGAATACCACCAGCCCGATGGTTTCCCCCTTCTTCATGGGGCCAAGGGTCTGATACATGTCCCGGAAATAATCCCGGGTGCCATGGAGCTCCTTCGCCGGGATGGGAATGAGCCACAGGAAAATCAAATTCACCATAAATACAAGGAACAGCAGCGGCAAGAAGCGGATGACCCAGTCCAGGTACATGAATTCGTGACCCGTCAATTTTTCCAGGTAGGAAACGGCCACCAGATTGGCCGCGGAACCGATAGGCGAACCGAAGCCGCCGATGCCGCTCCCCCATCCGATGGCAAGAAGGATCGGAAGCGCCAGCCGGCTGGTGGAAATATCCTCCTCCCCTACGAAATGCATCATGGCCACGGCGATGGGGCAAAAGATCGCGGCCACCACCACATTCGGCAGGAAAATGGAAAGCACCGTTGACGCCAGGAACCACACAAAGATCTGGTTCTTCATGGACGTGCCGATGTAGCACAGCGCCTTCACGGAAACTCGCTTGTCCAGTCCCGTGGTGGTCCAGGTGAGACAGATGAGGTCAGAGCCTAAGAGCAGCACAGCGATTTCTGAGAAATACTGGCTCAGGAGGTGGCTGTGAGGCACCAGATTGCAGAAGGCGTTCACCAAGATCGGCACGAAAGCGGTCACGTAAATGGACACCGGCCGAAGCACCCACCAAAGCGCCATCCACACCGCCGTCCCAATCGCCAGCGCCGCCGGCAAGGTGAAGACGCCGTCAAGTAAGGCCGCCGCCAGGGCAAAGGAAAGCGGCCCGGAAAGAGTTTTCAAATGCTTATTCATATCATTTCCCCC
>CAVKMC010000210.1:0-3773 GCA_963657285.1 Agathobacter sp. | reverse complement strand
GCTTTTCTAAAAATTCCTCATAGCTCATTGTCTGATTCATAGCGCCTCCATGGTACGCCTTTCCGTACTAAGTCAAGAAATACTGCGTACTTGTCTTGTTTCTTGGAATTAGTATAATAAATGTATCGACTCCGGTCAAATGGAAGAGCTTAGTAGTCGGTGGTCGGTAGTCGGTAGTCGGGGTGCGACTCCCGCCAGTGCGTACATAGAGATGTTACCGCTATCGGCTTAATGGTCGATAGTCAGTGGTCGGGACGCATTTGACGCCAGAGTGCACATATCGGTGACACCGACATGTGGGAATAGCGTCAAACGCGAACCGACTACCGATTACCGACTACTAAGTCGATATCAGGACTCGGTGAAAGTGAGGCAGCAACTAAACGCGCCCTGACCACCGATCACCGACCACCGACCACTATTTGACACTTTACCAACGAAAGGAAACTATCATGAACGCAAATCTCATTGAACTCATCCGTGCGGAAGCGCAAAAGCTTCTCGCTGCTCCCTCTGCCTCCGCTGCTGCGAAAGAAGCCGCAGAGAAATGGCTCGTCGCTGCTGACGGCGACGCTGTGGAAGCTGCCGCTATGGAGCTCAAAAAATCCGTCATGGCATCCATCGCTACCGTAGACGAGCTCATCGCCTTCGCCGGCTCTCCGGCCTGCGCGGAAATGATGGGCAAAGAAACCGCCGAAGGCCTCCTCGCTCACGGAAAGGACATCAAAGCCCACGGCGCTCTCTTCTGCGACTGCCCCGCCTGCAGCGCCTGCTACGCCATCATGAAGGCGCTGGACTAAGTGAAGCGGAAACATGGGCTATTGGTTTAGTGATTAGTGATCAGTGGTCAGTGATCAGTGATCAGGGCGCGCCTTCCGCTCTCTGACCTCCTTCCTCTGGAAGGAGGGAGACGGCCTTGGTCGTGGAGGTTGGCTGCGCTATGCGTAAGTGAGAAGTGAGGAGTGGTGGTGCGGCGCACAAATCATAAAGCGCCGCAAGCTTTGAAAGTCGTCGCGCCTTTGCTTCTCTGCATCTGTTTACCGTATAACCTTTACCGATTGCCCCATCTCATTATTTCTCAAAGAGCTGCGAAAATTTCGCGGCTCTTTTTGATTGCCAAAGCATCCTCCTTGCTGCCGTGCTATACTACATATAATAAGTTTATATATTTGCGCCGCTTTTTATTTGAGGCGGCGCACCTTCACTCCTCACTCCTCACTAAAACAACTTTCGATTTTTACCGCCAACCAAAAGGAGCCCATCATGAAAAAATATCCGCCCAAAGTCTCCTCTCTCATTGAAACGATTTCCATCCAGGCGCCGCCTTTTGTAGAAACCACTTTCGCCCCCACCGACGTGAATCTTTTCTATGGCGGAAACGGCAGCGGCAAGTCCACCCTGGCCCGGGCCATGGCGAATGGCGAGGGGCTCACCTTGGCCGAGGGCGCATCGCTAGATGACGCAGAGGTGCTCCTTTTCGATACGGACTTTGTCAATCAAAACATCCGCTCCGGAAGAGAGCTCCCCGGCGTCTTTATGCTGGGCCGCCAAAATATCGACACCACCGGCGCCTTGGATGCGCTCCTTGCCGAGAAGGCGGAGCTGGAGAAAAAAGAGAAGGATGCGCGGGATCGTTTCACCAAGTACCAGGAAGAGACCGCCGCTCACCACGACATATTTCTCGAAACCCTTTGGAAAGCCGGCGAGTCCTACCGCAAAAATTTTCCCAAAGCCCTAGGAAAAGCCAAGGGCAGCAAGAAAAATTTTGCCAATGAAATTCTCGCCACTTCCCCGAGCCCCGCGCCGGAGACCGACGACGCTCTCCTTGCCCTCTACCGGAACGCCTACAGCAACGCCCTGGAGAAGCTCCCGCCGCTCCCCGCGCTACCCGCCCCCGATTGGCTCGACACCTTAGAAGGCGCAGAAATCCTCCGGACCCCCATCGTGAACCGCGCGGACATCCCCTTCACCGCCTTCATGAACGCCCTCGCCTCGGCGGACTGGTTCCGCTACGGCCACGACCACTACGAAGCCGGCGCGAAAGGCCGCTGCCCCTACTGTCAGCAAGCACTCCCCACTGATTTCCAGGACCAGGTGGCCCAGGCCTTCGACGCCCAGTACGAAGAAGGGAAGCGCCATATTTCTGATTTCCGTGCCCGCTACCTGGATGCTGCCAACCGCCTCATGGGCGTCCTCCAAAGCCTCCCCGAAGCCGCCTGCCCGCCAGGGAGCTACCAAGAGTACCAGGCCCGGGTGATGATCATAGGAAATACGATTTCCGAAAACCTCCGCCGCATCGACCAAAAGAAAGAGGCCCCCTCCAAGGAAATAGAACTCGCGCCCCTCGCTCCTTACCTGGGGGACCTCACGGATCTCTACGCCCAGTGGAGCCTTCGCATCGCCGAACACAACCGCCTCATAGACAATCGCGCCGCCGGACAAGAAGAATGTAGCCGCCGCGTGAAGGCAAGCCTTGCCGCAGCACTGGCCCCCACCATTTCCGCCTACAAGAAACTCACCGCCCAGAGAGCCCACGAAAACACCGCCCTCCGCGACGCCCTAGCGGGCGCCCGCCGCGCCCTCGCCCAAGTGCAGCAGGACATCGCCGAAAAGCAAAGCCAATTCGTCAATACCCTCTCCGCCCTAGAAGACATGAACCGGCTCCTCCAAAAGAGCGGATTCACCGGCTTCCATCTCGCAGCCGCCGAGGACCACTCCTACCAAGTCATTCGTAGCGATGGCAGCCCGGCGGAAAACCTCAGTGAAGGAGAGATCCAATTCCTCGGCTACCTCTACTTCTGCGCCAAAGCCTTCGGGAAATCCGACAGCGCTGACAAAGAAAAAATCCTCCTCATCGACGATCCCGTGAGCGCCCTGGATAGCCACGTGGCCAGCGCCGCCTCCGCCCTCACCCGCGAGCTCATCACAGCTGCCCTCGCCCACGCCGACCCCATGGTATACCGGAAGAAATACCAAGTCCGGAAGGAATCCCCCATCCGCCAGCTCTTCCTCTTCACCCACGAGAGCACCTTCTACCAAGACATCACCGAAGGCCTCGAGCACGAATGGGACCATGCCGCCTTCTTCCTCGTCCGGAAAGACCAAGGACGTAGCACCATCGAAGCCGGCGTCCTCCATACCTCGCCCACCTGGGTGAACCTCCTCACTCCGCAGGATACTATCGGCGACCTGTGGCAGGACTACTACCAAGAAACAGACCCGGCAAAGCTCCTCCTCCTGGCAAGGAAAATCGTAGCCCGCTGCCTCCCGCCCCTGGGCTATGAGAAATCCGACGTCCGTAAGCTCCTCATCGACCGCAAGCCCACCCTCACCGGCCCCTCCGTCCATCCCGCCACCTTCCGCATCGCCATCTCCTTCCTCACCTACCTAGACACCGCCGCCCTCTCCTACAGCGGCCTTCTCCAGATGCCCCCCGCCATAGCCACCCAATGCCTCAAAGACACCTTGTACACCCTCTTCCGCCTCCTGGGACGAGAAGGATACTATGTGGACATGATGAGGAAATACAAGAAGTAGTCAGTGATCGGTGATCGGTAGTCGGTGGTCGGGACACATTTCCCCTGCTTCCCCACTACCGTGAACGGTTACACGGTAAACGTTCGCGGTAGTGGGGAAGCAGGTACACGCACACGCCCACCGGCCACAGACCCGTATAACTTCCCTCTCCAAACCCATTGACAGAAAGCAGGGCGAATGGTATACTTGTTTACATTGTCGGGGCATAGCGCAGTTTGGTAGCGCACTTGGTTCGG
>CAVKMC010000209.1:0-3779 GCA_963657285.1 Agathobacter sp. | reverse complement strand
TTGGAAATCCTTCTGCAGGATTCCCATCTCCAAGGGGCTACATTTTGACGCTTGAATCAAGTAATTATTTTACCTGCTGGTATTTAGCCCGCTTAACTTAACAGCATTACTTCTCCAAGGGGCGACGCGCTTAAGGTTAGGAAAACGCGTCCTGACCACTAATCACTGACCACTGATCACTAATTACTATATGAAGCGAGGCGAGCATGATGAGAAACAGAGTACATTTTTTATCGATCCTGTTTCTCTTCCTGCTCTTTTTTATTGGGCCGGTTTCCGATGGCGCGGAGAGAATTTATTTCGATGGAGACTTCGGCTCGGCGTATAAGGAAATCTTAGCGGGCGACGAGGCGCTTTCGGATTTCGAGCTTCGGGAATCTACTCGGAGCCCCACCGCTCTTCTCGCAGATCCCCACACCATGGCGGCGGAGATGTATGATTTCCAGGCCGATGTGCTAAAGAGCAGCGATGCGATCTATCACTGGTATCCTCACTATACCGCGGCTGTGGTGTTGGCGGTCAGAAATGACCTGGATAAGCCCATTTCCGGTTGGCAAAGCCTTCGAGACCAGCCGGTGACCGTGAGCTTTCCCGCTGATTCGCCGCGGCTGGAAATGGCGGTGATGGCGGCGTCCTATGGACTCACCGGCGGACTAAAAAGGGAGGAGGGGCTTCGTTTCCTGGAAAGGCTCTCGATAGAAAATCGGCTTCGGACGGACACGACACTCTCCGGTATTTCCTTCCTTCACAAGCAGGAGAGAGAAGCGGCGGATGTGTATATTTCCACCGACGTGCAGGTGCGGCAGTGGCAGGATGAGGGGATGGCGGTCCACATCGTGGTGCCCATCGAGGGGACTCTTGCCTTCCAGCGGGGGCTCCTCGCCAAGCGGCCTTTGGGACTCGATAGCGATCGCATCGCGCGGGAGCTCCTTCTGGCCCGCTACCGTTTGCAGCCCGGCGGTCATATGTACCTCATCCAGGATAGCGCGGCCTTTGCGGATGACATGGAGCCCTTGAGCGCCATGGTGAAGTCTCGGGTGCTGGGGATTCATGCCATGGAGAGCTTTCTGGGGTTGCCGCATTTGGTGCGGTACTTGGTATTTCTATTTCTTCTCATCCTATGGGAGGCCAGCCTGTCCCGACGCCTCCACGATAGAGCCATGCGGAAATGGGTGCTCACCCTTCTTTTCCTCTCCATCGGCTGGGTCTTGGTGCGGCTGGCAAAGCTCATGGCGCCGGTGGATGCAGAGACCACGATCCGCTATCTGTGGTACGGCTACTATGTCTTCATGGCGGCCATTTCCTTCCTTTTCGCTTATATGGGCGGCCTGGCCTCCGGGATTTCCAAAGGGAAAAGGGCTGTGCTTTATGGGCTCCTGGCGCTGTCGGTGATCCATGCGCTCTTGGTACTCACCAATGATCTTCACCATTGGGTTTTCCAATTTCCTTTGGGACTGTCGGCGGCGGAGTCGGTGCATACCTATGAAATGGGCTACTGGGCCTTCCTCCTTTTCTGCACCTTCGAGTTTGTGCTGGCGAACATTTGGATTTACAGCTCCGCATGGAAGGCGCGCCTCTTGGGCGTAAAGCAGCTGCTTCCCCAGGTGGTGACGCTTCTCTTTGCGGCCTATATCGCGGGGTACAATACCGGCGCCTTCTGGGTGTCCTACACGGAGCTGGTTTTTATTTCCATCGGCGGCGCCTTCCTGTGGCTGGAACTCCTTTTGGATACCCAGCTCATTTCCTCCAATCGGAAATACCGCGATTTCTTCACCCATGCGAACTTGGGTATGGAAATCCGAAATAAAAAGGGGGAGACCGTTTTCTGCTCCCGTTGGCTTCCTGAGAGCGGCAGCGCCGAGCAGGTGATGCCCATCAAGGGCGGCCACGTGATCTGGCACCGGAATGACCGGACCCTTCGTGAGCAGAAGCGGAAGCTTTCTCTGGCGGCGGACACCCTTCGCCGCGCTTATGAGCTGGCGAAGAAGGATGAGGAAATCCAAAGAGACTACATCCGCATGCAGGTGGAGAAGAAAATTTATAAGGAGCTGGAAGAAATCCTAGCCTCCAAAGGTTATCTGTTGGAGAAATATACGAAATTCCTGAAGACAGCGCCGCCGGGGAACGCCGCCGACATCGCCGTGTCTCGCCTGAATGTCATCGCTGCGTATATCAAGAAGCGCTGCGTCATGCTCTTGAAAGGGAGAGAAAATCAATTCCTCGACCCCAAGGAGTTACGGCTTTCCATCGAGGAACTCTTCCGCTACTTGGAAAAAATCGGTCTCAAGGGGATTCTTTCCTTTGAAATCGAGGAGCCCATAGCGGTGGAGAAGGCGCTCTCCCTTTACGACTTCTTCGAGCAGCTCATCGAGGCCGCCGTCCTTGGTGAGGAAACTCACATGGTCACCCAGGCGGAAAAGAAAGGAGACGCCTTCGTCCTCCGCGTCCTGGTAGATCACCGCATCTGGGTCCTGGGCTTCATGAAAGAAATCCGTAAAGGCACCCGCTTCCGGGATCCCACCATCCGCGTGGCGCTGGAGGATTTGGATTATGCATATAGTGTGCAGGTGTGGGTAAAAATTAGTTAGGAGTGAGGAGTTAGGAGTTAGGAGTGAGGAGTGGTAGTGCGGCGCACAAATTAGAAAGCGCCGCGAGTTTGGAAATGGGACGCGCTTACCGGCTTTCTCCTGACCGTGAACCGGTAACCGTATAACCGTACACCGTTCCCCATAGCGATAGCGAGAAATAGCGCCCCGCCGATTCAGATAAGTAGTTTCTTGCGTCATATCTTGGTATCGTCAAAGGAGTCGGTTACCGGTTATACGGTTATCGGTTCACGGTAGTAGAGAAGCAGCCAAACGCGTTTTCCTTTTTTAAAAATTGCGCCGCTTTCCCATTTGATGCGGCGCACCTTCACTCCTCACTCCTCACTCCTAACTTCTCACTTGCATTAGAAAGGTGGTGACGCCCCCATGGCCGCACTATACACCCTTCCCACTGCCTGGCTTTTGGTCATGACGGGACTTGGGATATTGTTATTTTTAGGAGCCGCGCAGTTGTACTACTGGGCGCAGGCGCTGCATCGGGAGCGGCGGATGCAGCGGATGGCCTTAGAGGGGATGAATCTCCTCTTGTTGGGCATGGCGACTCTCATGACCTACCTCGCCATGAGCTGGCGGGAGGCGGGGGTGCTTTCCCTTCATAGCGGCGAGTGGATTTGCTATGTCATCACCGCCGGCGCTCTCATCCAAGGACTCTATTGCCGCGGAAGAGAGGAGGGAGGCCTCTGCGTGGCGGTGGCTGCGGTGCTATTTCTTCCGCTCTTCGAGGGCTTCATGCCCTGGGTCTGGCTTCTCGCCATGGCGCTCCTCTCTATTCGTCTATTTCTTTTGCTTCCGAAAGCCCGCAAGGCCTACCATGAGGAAATCACCATTTACTCCATCCAAGAGGCGGTGGATACGCTGGAAGAAGGGATTTTCCTTTGCTCAGGAAATGGGGAACCGGTGCTCATCAATAAAGCCATGGGCCAAGCCATGACCGATGTATGGGGCACCACCTTCCGCAATGGCAATGTACTATGGCACCTGCTTCTTCAAAAGCTGCCCCAGGGGATTACCAGCGAGCGGCAGGGGCAGAATATCCTGGTGCGCTTCTACGACGGCCGACGGCTTTTATTCTCCAAGGAGCCCATTTCCGTAGGGAAATCGAAAAATTGGCAGATCACTGCCACCGACGTGACGGAGATTTCTGTGGTCAACGAAGCCTTGGCGCTGAAAAAT
>CAVKMC010000208.1:0-3784 GCA_963657285.1 Agathobacter sp. | reverse complement strand
GCCAGGCTATCATATGGCCGGCAAGACCGGGACCGCGCAAAAGATCGATCCCGTCCACGGCGGCTATTTGGAAAATGAATACATCGCCTCCTTCTGCGGCTTTGGCCCCACGGAAAATCCTCGCGCCATTTGTCTCGTGGTCCTCGATACCCCGAGAGGCACCTACTACGGCGGCATGGTAGCAGCGCCGGTCTTCAAGGAAGCCATGACACAGATCATGCGCTACCTGGCGGTCCCCACCATCGAGGACAATGAGAACCACGCAAAGCCAGTGACGAAATCCATCGAGTCCAACAAGCCGCCGCTTCCCTCGCCTGCGGAAATGGAATTCACCCTCCCCAGCTTTTATGGCTGGTCCCTCCGCGACACCGGCGAGTGGCTAAGCCGCGCCGGCTTAGGCTTCAAGCCTGAAGGAAGCGGCACTGCTACGAAACAAGACCCGGGCCCGGGGACGAAGGTGAAAAGGGGAGACGCGGTGTGGGTGGAGTTCGAAAATTAGGAGTGAGGAGTGAGGAGTGGTGGTGCGGCGCACAAGTTAAGAAGCGCCGCAAATTTAGAAAGTCAGCGCGCCTCCCTGCTTCGTCATAGCGTGGAGCTAGGAGCTTGGAGCCGGTAAGCTCGCCCCACGAGACGCCGAAGAAGTCCAAGCATCTGACCCGGCACTTCCCCGCGGGATGCACTTTGTATGACGTGCTTTGTTTCTCTAACAGAGCTCCAAGCTCCCAGCTCCTCGCTATGACGAAATAGGCAAGCGCGATTTATTTCAAAACTCGCGCCGCTTTATAAATTGTGCGGCGCACCTTCACTCCTCCCTCCTCACTCCTCACTCCTCACTTCTGGGAAGTCTTATCCCTTATTCTCCCAACTCCTCGCCATCACCAGTAAGCCCCCCTCGGTGAGCCAGAAGCATTTCATCACCGCGGAGTTTCCGAAGTTGTACTCCGTCAGGCCCTGCACCACGAGGGCCAGCGTCCCCATGGCCATGGCGAGGGCGTAGGGATTTTTATATTTCCAGAAGCGATACAGAGAAACGCCGATGAAAGCCGCGAGCAGCGTGAGGAAGCCGGCGAAGCCTACGATGCCATTCTCCGCCAGCATCTGCATGAAATTATTGTGGGCGTGAGCCAGCTCCGGCTCCTTCGCCTCGGGGGAAATATATTTCTGCTGGTAATTATCCTTGTACTGCGAGAGTCCCACGCCCAGGACCGGGTGGTCTTGGAACATGTGGTACGCGCTCTCCCACATGAGGAAGCGCTCGGTATTCTGCGCCGCAGTGATAGTGTCCAGCCGCTGCATGAAAGGCTCGTACTGCGAGAGCCCCACGCCGGCAGCAATCAATAGGCAAGTCACAAGGATGGCCAGCTTTCGTTTTTGTAAAAGGAAATAGAGCATCAAGAGCCCCACCGCGCCGGCAATGGCCAGCCACGCGCCGCGGGTGCCATTGAAGAGAAGGGCCACCAGGGAAATCGCAAAGAGCGCCCCCGCTCCTTGCCGCAGGCGCAGGGACAAGGATCTTTCGAAAAGCGCGACTAGGAAGAGGGGCACATAGAGACAAAGCCACCCCGCCAGGGTCATGGGGTGGCCGTAGAAGCCACTGGCCCTCCCCTCGCCACCAAGCCCTTCCACAATGGCATAGCCCATGGAAATCGCGAGCCCCAGGGACGCGGCTATGAGGACCCTCTTCGCCCCCTCCGCCTTCACTGCCAGGGTGACGATGAAGAAAGGCATGAGCCGCCAAATCCAGAAGTCGCCCCACATTTTAAGCCCCTGCCCCACATGCCCGCAGGCAAGCGCCGAAAGCAGCATGGTGGCCAGGAAGAAACCGATGGCTCTGTAGTATGTCTTGTCTACCGTGAGAGCGTCTCTATTTCTGTAAGCAAAAATCAAAAAGCAAAGCGTGGCAATTCCCAGCGTTATATTTCCCGCCGCCAAAGAAATAAAAGACGCCACGCCAAAGGCCATCATGGCCCCGGTCATATATGTTGGATTCATTAGTTCCTCTCTAGCTTGAGAAAATGAGAGGATGCGACGATGAGAATATGAGAGCGCAATTTCCTGCGACCCCATATTTCCCACCAAAAGGCTCTGTCGGATTTTCGCTATCTCAATTTCTCATATCCTCAATCTCTCAGCCTCTCATCATCTCACTATTTCAACTTACTCTGCTTCTGCTCTTCTCTCCAAATACTAAGCTGCCCCATAAACGCGCAGAGCCCGCGGGGCAAATGGTAAAGTGCCCAGAGCTCCCACTTGTGTTTTGTGGAGAGGCGGGATGTATCTTTTCTAATGTTCCTAAGATACGCATCTAAGACTTTCAGTTCCTCCTCGTCTAAAAAATGCGCCGCCAAGTCTATGATTTTCAGGCTTATGGCTGCTTTCTCTGCCCGCATACGAATATGAGCCAGCGGCCTTTTGAATCCATACACTTCGCAAACCCGTTCACGCTCGCGCCATGCCTTGTACATTCCCCACTTTGTTTTTATTTTGTGTGTCATACTGAAAGAGCTAGCATGCAAACGATAGCAATAAAAAATTTCAGGCAAATAAACGATTTTCTTTGCATTAGCAATCACTGGTGCAAGGACATACAGATCCTCGTAGGGGATTCCTTTGGGGATGGTTACCCCCCCCGAACAGATTTTTGTTGTATATTTTATTCCCCATATAGGCTGGATAATGGTCCATTAAAAATTCATCTCGTATAGTTTCTAACGAACCATCTATTCCCTGATGATGCGGTGTCTGCTTCTCCCAATCATCGCCCTCAAAGGTACTGTGATCACACACCACAAGATCTGTATCCGGCTCCTTTTCAATGCATCCCATCATTTTGGAAAACATGCCTGGTAATATGTAATCATCGGAGTCTACAAAGCCGATATAATCGCCTTTTACTTCTCGGATGCCTATATTTCTTACCTCTGCAATGCCCTGGTTCTCTTGATGGATTACGCGGACGCGGGCATCCTTCTTCGCGTAGTCGTCGCAGATGGCGCCGCAGCGGTCCGGCGAGCCGTCGTCGATGAGCAGGATCTCCATGTCCTCGTAGTCCTGCGCAAGAAGCGAGTCCACGCACTGATGAATATATTTCTCCACGTTGTACACCGGGACGATGACAGATAATTTCGGCAATTCCCTTTCCCCCATTCTATATTCTTCGAATATCTTTTATCTGATTTTTTATTGTAGCACATTTGAGGGAGGAGAGACAGGGAAAGAATGTGGGCGCGGTAGTCGGTAATCGGTGGTCGATTTAGTGATCAGTGATCAGTAGTCAGTGGTCAGTACGCCGACTCTCGCTGCTTCACGTGATCGATTTTGTAGTCGGTGGGCGATTTAGTGATCAGTGGTCAGTACGCGTTTGAGTGAAGCGAGCCGATGCATGCAAACCTTCTTTGCCGAAGAAGAGGCCCGGGCGTATTTGTCTGAGCAGTTAAATGCGTACTGACTACTGATCACTGATTACTAAACAAACAGCATCAAAAGGCACGCAAAAAAGCCGACGCAAGAAAAATTTCCTGCGTCGGCTTTTCTTTTCCCAAAATAATTTTTCCGGTAGAGCGCGTCGGAATGGAGTCCACTATCCTTCAGCAAGGCAGATGCTCTTCTTCGGCGATTCTCCGCACATCCTCCTCGCTCAGATAAATCATCACGATCTGCGCCTGGGGGAAAGGGATAAGGCTGGATGTTTAGTAATTAGTGATCAGTAGTCAGGGCTCATTTGACTTCAGTCAAGTCCATATTAGTGTGTAAATTAATTTTTCTCTTAGAATCGTATCGTCAC
>CAVKMC010000207.1:0-3786 GCA_963657285.1 Agathobacter sp. | reverse complement strand
GCTCTACCGGTGCGGCCGATGCGGTGGACGTAGTATTCCAGATTTCTAGGAATACCGTAGTTGAAGACGTGGGTGATGCCTTCCACGTCGAGGCCGCGGGCGGCGATGTCGGAAGCCACCAGGACCTGAATTCTCGCTTTTTCAAATTCGCGGATCACCTGATTTCTCTGGCTTTGACTCATGTCGCCATGAATTTCATCTACGATGAAATCGGTTTCCTCCTGGAGCTTGCCGGCAATCTCGTGGGCTTCCTCACGGGTATTGCAGAAGACAACGGCCATGTAAGGATTCATTTCGGTGAGGTGGCGCACCAGGAGCTTGAATTTGTGAGGCGCTGTGGTCTCGTAGACTCTCTGGTCCACCGTAGAGGCGGTGGCTTTCTCGGCTACGTCCAGGTACACCGGGTGATGCATATATTTCCTTGCCAGGCGCTTCGCTTCGTCAGGCATGGTAGCGGAGAAAAGGAGAAGCTGGCGCTTCTTCGGCGTCTCGTCGATCAAGGCTTCGATGTCTTCGCGGAAACCATTGGCCAGCATCTGGTCCGCTTCGTCCAGGATGACGGTCTTCACGTTCGAAAGGTCCAGGCTCTTTCTGCGAATGTGATCCAGGAGTCGGCCCGGGGTCCCGATGATGATATGGGGATCGCGCTTCAGCTTCTGCAGCTGGTTCTCGATGGTGCGGCCGCCGATGATGTCGGCAGCGTCCACGCCTTCTTCGATGGCCAAGGGGCGCAGCACGTCGAAGACCTGCTTCGCCAGCTCGCGGGTGGGCGTCATCACCAGGACCTGGGTCATATTTCTATCGGTGTCTACCCGCTGCACCACCGGCAGCAGATAAGCCAGGGTCTTGCCGGTGCCGGTCTGGGAGCGGCCGATCAGGTCTTTTCCTTTGAATGCGGCAGGGATGGCGGTCTGCTGAATCGGCGTCGGGGTCTTGATGCCCTGGGTCTTCAAAAGTTTCGTCAGCGTCTCATTCACGCCAAGTGCTGCAAATGCGTTCATATGTCCTCCTGTTGTAAACGGGTTATATAGTAAGTGGTTTAGTGGTCAGTAGTCAGTGGTCGGTAGTCGGGACGCGTTTACCGGAATCGCCATAGCTTGGAGCTTTGAGCTGGGAGCTTGGAGCTTCTGTAGCGACAGTAAGCATGCTCAGCAGTAGAGGCTTGAGGCAGATGCTCTCGCCGCCAACGCCATTAAACACCAAGTGTCACTATCCGAGCTCCAAGCTCCTAGCTATGAGGAAGCAGGTACGCGCGCCATCCGATGCTACGAGTCTTCATTAGCGGTCAAGAGTGTCCCCAGGTCTTCATAGCCGGAGCTGCCTACCAGGGCCTGCTTGGCGGCTTCGTTCGCCAGGTCGTCAATGGCGTAGAGCAAGGGCGCTTTGCCTTCGTCCGGAGTGAAGAGCATCATCACCTGCAGGGCGCTATCGCTGGGGAAGAAATAGGCGCGGCAGTACATGGGGAGAAGCAGTCCCTCTGCATTATAGGTGATGAGGCCGCCGGCGGTGTATACATAGGCTTCATCGCTAGAGAGGCGGCGGAAGGGCTCCACATTGGAAATCTCTACGGTCACGGCGGAGCGGGCCACGGGGCCCAGGGAATTCTCCGCCAGCTTCAGCATGGTTTCCTCGATGGATTTCCGAAGCGGCGAATCGGGATTTAAAAGCGCCCGATTCATGCGGGTGAGCTGCTCCCACACCTTTTCGTCTCGATTCATTTTGAGATAGGGCTTCATCACATCCGCCATGGCTACCGGCAATTCGCCGCGAATGATGTAGCCCGAGGCGAAGCGCTGCTGCTTCTTTAGCGTGATTTGCAGCTGCCCCATCTGGTAAGGAATTTCCTGTCCCATAAAGGAGAGGGTCTCCGCCCCTTCGATATCCTGATAAGCGAAGCTCTTTGGCAGCGCCTTCGCCGCCACCTGGTTCATATCATAAGCACCGGCACTTCCTGCCAAGAGAGTAGCGGCAAGCACGGCCAGTGCAGTCAGTTTCCATTTCATGAAGTACCTCACCTCTTCAGTCGATAAAATCCGTAAAGGATATCATCGGACAATTTCTCCGCCGCAGTATGGCTGCCATTGATTTCGATGAGATAATAGGTATCTCCCTCTTTCAAAAGAGTCGAGGTGATCCAAAGCGGGAAGGAAAGCCCCTTCTCGTTCGTCATCACCACTTTCGCCTCCTGGGTCCAGCGATAGGTGCCGTCCTCATTGATCAGCGCCTTCCAAGGCGTGAAGGTGAGGATTTTTACTTTGAGAGAAGGCCCCTTCTTTTCTTCCAGCACCTGATCCATCAGGGCCTGGAATTCCTCGGTGCGAATCTTGGGCATCCCAAAGAGCGAGGTGGGCCGCTCTGCATCCTGACGGAAGGCATTCTTCCAGAAATTCGCAGCCTTCGGTTTCCCACCATGGAAGAAATCCTCGGCGCTGCCCTTAATCACAAAGACGCCGGCGCTGTACATGCCGCGGACGTCCTCTTTGCGGATCTGATACATGTGCATGGTGTCATAGGGATACGGCGGCTTCTCGGGATAGAGATTCATCCCCGGCGGCACGGTGAGGATGGACCACATGGCCGCTCTCACAGATTTGCCGTAGTCCTTCTGGTGGATGACCTGCTTCATGAATTCATTCAGCTTCGTGCGTCCGCCGTCCACCACCGTCACCTGATCGCCCAAAGGCAAACGCCCGAGCCCCTCTATCACCAGATCCTCCGCGCTGGCCATCGCCCCGGCAGAAAAGCTGAGGGATAGCGCTAAGGAAATCTGAATTAACTTTTTGAGCATAGTGTCTCCTTGCTAACTCTTCGAAAAAATCTATCCTCTTTATTGTAGAGAATCGGAGCGTTTAGCGCAAGGGGTTTCGTACTTAGGGATAAGGGACAGGGGATAAGGGATAAGGTCGCGATTGACTGCGGCGAAAAATTTTCCGCTTTCCGCTATGGCTGAATAGATCCTTCGGCTTCGCTCAGGATGACACGGGAAAGCGTTTGACGCTTACGATTTCGTGGTCGGTAGTCGGTGGTCGGACCGCGTCATGCCTTCTTCGGGAAGAAGGTGCCCATCGGGCGGATGATGGTTGGTTTAGTAATTGGTAGTCAGTGATCGGGGCGCGATTTCCTATGCTTCATGGCATGCATTTTTACATTGCCTTACATGCAGCAAGAGAAATCCGGCGACCAATTTATAGTTGAATTATAAATTAGTCGCCGGATCCTGATTTCATAAATCCGACTTAAATATACTCGACCGGAAGCGCTATTGTTTTTTCATTCAGCCACAAGGGCTTATCATACATGCAAAGAACAATGCCCAACCCTCGCTTGTGCCCCTTGAGCTTTTCTATCACGTCAAAGGTATTGGTCATGGAAAGCTTCGGGTTCGCAGACATTTTGATTTCCACAGGATAAATGGTATCGCCATCTTCGATGATGAGATCGATTTCCGATTCCCGGGTTTCCAATTTATCCTTGCCGCGATAATAGGTCACATTCATCCGATAATCCATGCCTGCATTGGAAAAGGATTTCAAAATTTCTGAAACCACGAATGTTTCAAAGAGCTGCCCCGCCAGAGCCCCATTCATGGCGATTTCCGGTGTTTGGTATTTCGTCAAGAAGCAAGCCAGCCCGGTGTCTCGGAAATATACCTTCGGCGTCTTGATGGCTCTGGTCAAAGCCGAATTGGAAAATGGCTGCAAAATATAAATCAATCCCGAAGCCTCGAGGACTGATGTCCACTCCTTTGCCGTGGCCGCTGTGATATCCGCCTGAGCAGCCACATGG
>CAVKMC010000206.1:0-3793 GCA_963657285.1 Agathobacter sp. | reverse complement strand
CCAACGACCCAAAGTACAATCCACTGTTATGACCTATTAAGTCATCATCGGTTGAGTCTAGCTTATGGGTATCGCAAGATAACCCCAAAGCATGCCCTAGCTCGTGAAATGTAGTCGCTGTCAAATCCTCGGTGGTTGCATTACGATTATGCTGGCTCTTGCTGGATCCATTCCAGCCATATATCCCTTCGCCGTGATCGACTCCCCCTCCCATCCCTAGGCCGATGAGGCAATAGCCATAAAAATCCTGAGCATAATAGGCATCTTTATCTAAAAAATCTGTATAGGGTACTTCTTCGCCGGCTGTCAGCACATTTTTAAAATAATTATGTCCCAAAGAAACATCCTCATTAAGTGTAAAATAGATCAAACTATTGTCACTGCCCACAAGTAATTGAGCCGGTTGTTTGATATTCGCCAGTCCTGGCCTTATGATCTCTGCCCACTGGAGACAGGCCTCATTGAACCAAGACTTCATGTCTGCCGTTAAATCATAACTCAATGGTTGCCAATCTTCATCACTATATATGTTAAATAATTTTTGCACCCAACTCCCCTGGTCAGCCTTATCGACATAAACAATGTCAAACGCATCGTAGCCGTCATAGCTGATGACCTGATGATCCCGTGCCTCCGCCAAGCCTCCAGCCATCAGTGTCAACGCCACCAAAATGGACAAGCACTTCTTTTTCCCAGCCTTCTTCCCCATAGCTTTTCTCCTATTCCTTTACACACCGTGATCCTCTGTTATGTTTATTGTACACTATAATGCAGAGGTTATCACCAACAGACATCAGATAGTGCGATTGGCGATAGAGGTTTTAGTGATCACTAGTCAGTGATCAGCAGTCAGTGGTCAGTACGCAATTTTCGCTGCTGATAATATCGGCTTAATCGTCAGAAGCGAGATAGGGAACGCATCCAAAAGCGTACTGATCACTAATCACTAATCACTAATTACTGATCACTAATTCCTAAACCTCTATCGCCAATCGTGCTATACTATAGGAAATTGAAATTGCATTTCCAATGCATTAAAGAAAAGAGGTCCTTCCTATGACACCAGCTGAAGAAAAAAATCTCGCCCTCCGCAAATGGATATTTGCCGCGCTCCTCACCGCGGCAGGCGTATTGCTCTCGCCGCTCTTTGCTTTCCCCTTGGGCGTGACGAAAGCATTTCCCTTGCAGCACATGATCAATATTTTCCTGGCGGTCCTCTGCGGCACCCGCTACGGCACGTCGGCGGCCTTCGCCACCTCGCTCATCCGCAATCTCCTGGGCACCGGCAGCCTCCTCGCCTTCCCGGGCTCCATGGTGGGCGCCTTCCTCTCGGGCTATCTCTACAGCCACACCCATAAGCTGTGGGCGGCGGTGGTGGGCGAATTCGTGGGCACCTCTATCATCGGCGGCCTCCTCTCCTATCCCATCGCGGCGCTCTTCATGGGCTCGGCAAAGGGCGCCTTCTTCTACGTGTCCCTCTTCGCGGTCTCCTGCGGCGCCGGCTGCGTGATCGCTTACGTGGTGCTGAAGGGCATGAAGGTAATTCAAACAGAATTCAACCGCGTGTAAGAAAATTTTGTAAATTTCACAAAGAAATCTCACTCGCCACCGGCGTGAGCCTCGTAAAAGGACGAAGAAGGAAATCTGATTTCCGCCTCCGTCCTTTTTTACGTGGACAAATAAGTTTCCAAAAAATCCCGCGCCCACGCGTCTCTCGCGGCTCTCAGAAATAAAATTTCTATCGTATTGACAGTATTTCAAATTTCAAGGTATAATTGATTGGTTTTACGATTTGAAAATTATACAAAACGTTTTGAGTGTTTATTTGTTGTTGAGAATAAGGGGGATTCAGGAGAAAGATGCGGATACCTGCTTCGTCATAGCTAGGAGCTATGAGCTTGGAGCTAGGAGCTCCATTGGTGTCAGTAGACATGCTATGCGCTAAAAACATGGCGCTCACGCCAAGCATGCCTACTAGACGCTAACAAAGCTCCAAGCTCCTAGCTAAAAGCTCCAAGCTATGAGCGAGCAGTCAAACGCGCCTCCCCCGACGCCCAAGGAGAGAACCCAACCATGAACCATGCCTTTTTGAAAACTGCCATTGCAGCCTTTGTGACCTGCGCTGCTGTATCCGTCAGCGCAGCGAATCCGTTTACCGATGTATCCACCGATGACTGGGCGTACCAGGCCATCGCCGACCTGTCTTCCCAGAACGTGGTGGACGGCTACCCGGACGGCACATTCCGCGGGGAAAAGAATGTGACCCGCTTCGAGCTGGCCCAGATTGTGGGAAAGCTCATGGCCAAGCAGGACAGCCTCACCGCGGAGCAGCAGGCGACTGTTGCCAAGCTCTCCGCTTCCTATGCGGACGAGCTGAAGGACCTGGGCGTCCGCGTGGCGGAGCTGGAAAAGAAACGGGGCAAGATCGACCTCATCACCGAGCTCCGCGTGCAGAGCGTGGATCGCTATGACAATATTTTCAAAGACACTAAGAAAAAGACCAGCGAGCTCACCGCCCGCATTCGCCTGAATACCATCGCTCGCGTGAACGACCGCAGCACCGTGTACGGCCAGATGGAAACCTACCTGGACATGAACGGCAAGGGATTCTATGACATCGATAAGTTTGATTCCTCCAAGGAAAGCTTCGGCACCAGCGAACCGGAAGTCCGCGACGGATACAAGGACGGCGAGCTCCACCTGAACCGCCTGTGGGCGACCTACCAGTTCGGTAAGAAACAGGACACCTCGAACCTCCCCTTCGGCCCCTCCAAGAACCTCATCGGTATCGGTATGTTCCCGGTAAAGATGGGCGTCACCGGCTACACCTATGACGACCAGGTCAAAGGCGCCTTTATTTCCTTCGGCGACTACCAGAAGGGCGGCCGCTTCACTTTGGCTTACGGCCAGGCTGCCGGCATCAAATACGAATACACCGGTCCCATGATGCATGGCGTCAAGATCGTTGACATGTCCAAGAGCAAACTCTTGACAGAACTCAAAACCAACCAGATCGTAGCCGCTGCGGTGAAGCAGAATCCGGCATTGGCACAGACCCTGGAACAGGCGAAGACCTTGATCACCAAAAGCCAGAACCTCACCGAATTGAATGACAATGTAAAAGAGATCATTAGCGGTGTAGCGCAGGTAAATCAAGAGCTGGCAAAAGCCATCAATGCCAAGGTGGCTGAAAGCTCGGTGAAGCTGGCAGGCCTCGGCAGCGGTGAGTACGGCTACTACGATCCCAGCAATGAGACCCTCTACCCCATGGGCAAAGATGTAGTCATGGGCTTTGGTGATGAGGAAGACGTGCCGGTGGCTTACGCTTCCTACATTTACAAGGTGCCGGATCAGTGGGAATTCCATGTATACGGCATGAAGGCCTGCGGCCCTGTCGGTCATATCGCGAAGGCTTACGGCTTCGCCGGCTCCGTGCAGCTCACTCCTATGTGGAGACTCCAGGGCGAATATGTCAAGAATCTTAGAAAGCTCCCGCTGAATAACGAACGGCCTTACAGCTATAACTTCGGCCTCCACTATGGCAATGCCAATGTGCTGAAGGCGAAGACCTTCTCCATCGGCGTGGACTATGTATACAGCCAGGCCGGCACCTACTTCGGCGGCTCCAGCGATGCCATCGCAGACCAGTACATGGGTCATGTGTATAAAAACTGGCGCGGCAGAAGAATGCCGGCTTACTTCGCTGATAAGATCGACGCCTCCCTCAACAACGCAGATCACGGCCAGAAATTCGGCGGCGCGAAATTCTGCCTCGCCAAAGCAGCCTACGTCC
>CAVKMC010000205.1:0-3816 GCA_963657285.1 Agathobacter sp. | reverse complement strand
CTAGCTCCTAGCTATGAGGAAGCAGTCAAACGCGCCCCAATCCCCAATCCCCAATCCCCTTATCCCCCTATTGCTTATCCGCCCTAAATCCTTTAATATATATACTGATACTATACAAAATACATCTGCTTTGAAGGAGATACAGAATGAGAGCTCGTGGAATGTTATTTGCTGTGGCCGTGTGCTTTGCGGTTTGGAATATTTTCAACCAGGGTCTGAACGTACAGAGCGGCGCGATTTTCCTCATGGTCCTGGTGTGCCTGGCCATGAATGTGTACAACTACCGCCAGAAACAAAAGGTGCGTGAAGACGCAGAGAACAAGCTGCGCGAAAAGGAGGAAATCCGCCAGATGCGCGCCGAGGCTAGAAGAAAACAAAATCATAGAAGCAAAAGACGGAGCAAGAAATAATAAAAAGAGGGGTCCCCGGTTCATGACGAATGGTGAACCTGGAGGCCCCTTTTAGTTAGGAGTGAGAAGTGAGGAGTGAGGAGTGAAGGTGCGCCGCACAATTCATAAAGCGGCGCAAGTTTTGAAATAGAAAACCGCGTACCTGCTTTCTCATAGCTTTGAGCTATGAGCTGGGAGCTTGGAGCTCTGATAGTGACACTTGGAATTTAACTACGTTTTAATAAAGCGGGCAAAGTGTCTCATGTCTCTATTGTTAGACATGCCTACTGCCGCTAGTCGAGCTCCAAGCTCCTAGCTCCAGGCTCCAAGCTATGACGAGGTAGTCAAGCGAGCTGACTTTTCAAACTCGCGGCGCTTCTTAATTTGTGCGCCGTACCACCACTCCTCACTCCTCACTTAAAGTCTACCCCTTATCCCTAAGATTTCAATTTGGAGTACCCTATGGACATGCCAATCGCTTTACTCTACCGCTGGGCCATCTTTGTGCTGCTCATCGTGGGACTGATTCTTTTGATGAAGCACAAGGTGCTGACGCCCTTTGTTTTTTGGTCGCGGATACAGTATTACACCTTTTCCACCTTTACCCTTTTTGTGTTTTGGCTAGGCGCCACGCTTTTCCAAGTGGACATGCCTTTCCTCTACAGCGCGGACTGCCGCTACATCGTAGCCGCCAGCCTGGGGACCCTGTCCTTGATGTACCATCTCATCGTGCGGCCCGGAGCGATCCGCACCCACAAGCTGAACGACATCAGCTACGAGCATTTCTCTTTCTATAATTATATTTTCCACTACTTCATTCCGATTTTGATGACGGTGGATTATATTTTCTTCGTAGACAAAAGGGAAATGCACTGGTACACCACCATTACCTGGATGGTGTACCCGGCGATTTACGTGGTCTTCGTCTACTTCCGCGCCTGGGTGACAATCGTGACCCATGGGAAATCCCATCTCTATCCCTACACCTTCATGGACCCCACGCTCCATACCTTCTGGGAAATCGTACCGGAGGTCTTGAAGGTGGGCTTCCGCTTTTTCCTCATCGGCATCTTCGTCTACGCCGCAGGCATGGGCCTCTTCGCCCTCGGCGTGCCGCCACTTGCTTGGACATTTAATGGATAAAGCTTTAAGGG
The DNA here is from genome assembly GCA_963657285.1 of Agathobacter sp. GTDB lineage: Bacteria > Bacillota > Negativicutes > Veillonellales > Dialisteraceae > Dialister. The sequence continues at coordinate 2,273 of CAVKMC010000205.1, read as the reverse complement.
ATAAGGCGCATTTACCTGCCTCGCCATAGCGAGGAGCTATGAGCTATGAGCTTGGAGCTTCATTGGCATCAGTAGGCATGCATGGCGTTAGTGCCGAGAGGTACGCGCGTACCTGCTTCGTCATAGCCTGGAGCTTGTAAGCTTGCCACTCCCGCCGCGAAGAACGAAGAACGCTGTGTTGACAACGCTTTTTATCGTCTCCTGGAGCAACCTTAAAAGCTCCAAGCTCCAGGCTCCGAGCTCCTAGCTATGAGGTCGCAGGTACGCGCGGTCATATCCCTTATCCCTTCTACGAAACCTTGAACCTTCTAGCTCACGCATGCTATAATATATTCACTATTTTCTATCAAAAACTTTTCCTGAAGGAGCATGTTTCATGGCAAACAAAAATGAAGCACCGGCGAAGGATTTCGTCGATCATTCCATCCTGTACAAGCCCTACCTGATCACTGCAGCGCTGGGCTACATCCTCTGGGCGGCCTATGTATGTTGGACCGGCTACTGGGGATTTGTGCGTGGCCATGTGCCGGTCATTGATATCGGCATGCAGATCGCCATTTTCTGGTGGATTACAGACCAGGTGATCGCCAAGACCGTGTACCGCCTGGAAAAGGACGGGCTCTATATGCTGAAGACCGGCCTCTTTCATAAGCAGGAGCTTCGCATTGCCTATGACGACATCTTCGGCGTTCACCATTTCAAAAACCAGCTCATGAAGCCGGTCACCTATCGCTACACCTTCCATCAGTATGCGAAGCTGGATCACCGTCCCATATGGTCCCTTCTCTACGACATCGGCAGCACCCAGAAGGTGGGCCGCGTGATGATGAAGGCCTCCGAGGAATTCTGGCAGGAATTTGAAAAGCGCATGCCCGGCCAGATCCGCATCCCCCAGGAAGAAGTGGTGGCATTCACCTATAAATCCATCGAAAAGAAAATGCGCGAGCAGGGCTACTTCAAGGACCATCCGGAAATGGACTTTGAGGAAGGCATCGAACAGCTCCGCCAGGAGGGCACCGAAATGGGCGGCCGCGGCGACGAGCTCACCGGCGAAGACTTCCACGGCAAGGAAGTGGAGCTCAAGAACGGCACCCGCACCGATACCATCGAAGCCGCCAACCGCCGCTTGGGAAAGAAAAAGGAATAATTACTGTAGTAGGAACCGTCAGCGAGAGCTGGCGGTTTTTTCTTTTGGGTAGTCGGTAGTCGGTGGTCGGTAGTCAGGCCCGCCGACCGCTAGTGCATAGGCAGAGAGGAATCCTGCTATCAGTTTAGTAGTCGGCAGCGTAAAGCAGCGAGAATTGGCGTACTGACTACCGACCACCGACTACCGACTACGAACTTGATAATCGAATTTGTCACTATGTGTGCACTAGCGGTCAGCAAGCCTGATCACTGACTACTGACCACTGACTACTAAATCATTATCAAATTTTCCTATACCTACCCATAAAGAAGCCGCCCTTTCCGCCCTTTCTGCCCATATAGATAGGCATGAATGGAAATAACATTTCGGATGCTCCTAAAATTAGCGATTGCTATGAACATGAGGAGCGGAGAAGAAGTTTCATAGAAAATGGGCGAAAAAAGGAGGATAGGGGAGAAATAGAAGTGATCTCTATGGAAAAGATAGAATAGGTATCTATTAAAAATAGAAGATCTTTACAGAAAACGAAAGAAAATATGATTCTTACATAGTATAAATACCTAAAATTACCCATATAGCCTATGAATTTTTGAAAAATCGAGTTTCATAGAGTAAAATACCCACAGGTGCTCAAGAAATGCGAAATAGTCGCAATTCTTGAATACAAAGGTCTGCCCCAGAGACCGATTAGTAAAGGAGGATAGCGGTTGTATTTGGGACATTGTTTCGGAAGTGATAGAATTCGCTGAAATCAGCACTCTTTAATCATTTCATTTTAAAATTGCATAGTGAATTCCATTCATCTCCGAATGACATGCGAAGAATTCAACTGCACCTACCGAATTTTTCCCAATCATTTTATAGGAAGGTGAAATTATGGATCCAGCTATTATTACGCTGTGCGTCCTGGCTGTAGCAGCATTTCTGTTCATCACCGAACTGATTCCGCTGGCTGTTACCGCTATGGCAGCATGTACCATGCTTGGCATTCTGGGTGTACTCCCGTCCAAAGCTGTATATGCAGGTCTTTCCAACTCCACCGTTGTACTTTTCGGTGGCATGTTTGTCATTGGCGCTGCTATGTTTAAGACCGGCCTCGCTGAAGCTATCGGCGTAGCCGTTGTAA
>CAVKMC010000204.1:0-3832 GCA_963657285.1 Agathobacter sp. | reverse complement strand
AGGGGCTACTGCTTAACGCTTGAGTAAAGTAATTATTTTACCTGCTGGTATTTAAAATTCTAAGCTTGACGCATTACTCACTACGGCGCTCCGCTCTAATTGAGAATGAGCCCATCTCTTTCAACAAAAAACGCCAGTTAACGTTGCAGTTTTTGAAAAATCTTCAAAAACTGCAACGTTAACTGGCGTTTTGTTATGAATTCGTTATATTTCCATTCTCAATTTCAACGAGCGCTAGTCGGCGGTCGAGTTGCGGAGCATCACCCGCCCTTCGGGCACCCTCTTCAGCGAAGAGGGCTTAGCGCATCTGCCTCTACAGTCAAACGCGTACTGACTACCGACTACCGACCACCGACTACTAAAACTACTTAATCCACCGCCGGAGGGCGTCGGCTAGCTTTTCCATGTCTAGTGGCTTGGCGATGTGTTCATTCATACCGGCGTTTTTCGCGAGGAGGACGTCTTCGGCGAAGGCGTTGGCGGTCATGGCTAGGATGGGGATGGTGAGAGCGTCGGATTTCCCGGAGCCGCGGATGGCAGACGCTGCTTCGTAGCCATTCATGATGGGCATCTGGATGTCCATGAAGATGAGGTCGTAGTAGCCCGCGGGCTTTGCGGCGAAGAAGTCGGCGCCTTCCTTGCCGTTCACGGCGCTATCCACTGTGGCGCCGGTCATAGCGAGGAGCTCTTCGGCGATTTCGCGGTTGAGGGCATTGTCTTCGACCAGAAGGATGCGCTTGCCGGAAAGGTCGATGCCCGCAAGCTCCAGATTTTCGACAGGCTTCTCTTCCTTCTTCTCGCCTACGCCTGCTTTCAGCGCGGTGATGAGGCGGGAACGGAAGAGGGGCTTCATGATGAAATCATTGACGCCGGCTTCCCTCGCTTCCTTCTCGATGCCGCTGAAGTCGTAGCCCGAGAGGATGATGATGGTCACGTCGGGCCCTACGATGCGGCGCAGGCGGCGAGCGGTCTCGATGCCGTCCATACCGGGCATATGCCAGTCCAAAATGATGGCGTAGTAATTTCCATTTCTATCCTTCAGCGCCTGGGTCTTCACGAGAGCCTCCTCGCCGGAGGTGACCCACTCGCTGTCGATGCCGATGTCCCGAAGGATTTCCACGGTGCTCTCGCAGCAGATCGGGTCGTCGTCCACCACCAGGACAGGCAGGTCCACTAGGCGGTCCAGCTGCTCGTCTTCGGTGTGCTGCACGCGGAGGGAAATGGTGATGGTGAATTTCGTGCCTCTGCCCAGCTTCGAGTCCACGGTGATGTTGCCATTCATCATCTGGGCGATATTTCTGGCGATGGCCATGCCCAGGCCTGTGCCCTGCACCTGGGAGGTGCGCTTGTCGTCGGCGCGGGAGAATGGCTCGAACATGATCTTTTGGAATTCCTCGCTCATGCCGATGCCATTGTCTTCGATGGTGAATTCGTAGCACGCCACGTCGGAGGACGGGTTCGGGATTTCTCGGATGCCGAAGGTGATCCGCCCGCCGTCGGGGGTGTACTTGATGCAGTTGGTCATGATATTCGTGATGAGCTGCTGGATGCGCAGGCTATCGCCGATCACGTCCTCGTGGGTGATCCGCGCGATGTGGACCTCCAGCTGGTGGCGGTGCGCCTCGAGGCCCAGGCGGTTCATGGTGATGAGATTATCCACCAGGTCCGAGAGATTGAATTCTTCTTCGTTCAAGGAAATCTTTCCGCTTTCGATGCGGGCCATGTCCAGGACCTCATTGATGAGCCCCAGGAGATGGCGGCTGGCCTGGGTGATCTTGGCGAGGCAGTCGGTGACACGATCCTTGTCGTCGATGTTCGCGCCGGCGATGGCGGTCATGCCCACGATGGCATTCATAGGCGTGCGGATGTCGTGGGACATATTGGACAGGAAATCGGTCTTCGCCCGGTTCGCGCGGTTCGCACTTTCGTAGGCGTCGATCAATGCTTTGCGGGACGCCAGCTCCACCTGCTTCTCGGCGGTGATATCCTGGGCGATGAAGAGCACCTTCTGCAGGATCCCATTCTCCCACTGCAGCGGCGTCACGGAGAGGGACTTGTACTGATGCTCATCCAGCGTTGCGTACTCGAAGCGGAAGACGTCCTCGGGATTTTGCAGGACCCGCTGCAAATAGGCGGGCGTAATGATTTCTGCTAGCGACTGATTTCTATCACTGATGAGCTTGAAATTGGTGGCCAGGTAGTGGGCGAAGTCATGGTACGCGCCACTGGGGGCGTAGCCGATTTCCTCCTTCAGCCGATAGAAATTGTAGGTGTCATTCACGATGTCGCAGGTGGCGTAGCGATTCACCAGCTTCACCGTGCCTTCGATGAGGAGGTCCATGTCATTTTTTACATGGGATAGCTCCTGCATCCGCGCCGCTTCCTCTTTGGCGTCGGTCACGTCGCGGATGAAGATGATCATGGAAAAACCATCGGCCGCCTCGTCGCGGGTGAGGACATTCTGCACCCAGCGAGTCTCCCCGTGCAAATGCACGCGGCACTCCAAAGAGAGCTCCTTCTTTCCTTCGGCGAATTGGCTCTTCAGATAATCCGCATCAAAGAGGAGCGCCATGGCCGCCTTGTCCTCTTCGCACACGTAGTGCTCGATGTAGCAGGCAATGAGCTCTTCCCAATTTTTATATGTCTCGCAATCTCCTAGGAGCGACTCCTTCCCCTTCAAGGAAACGAATCGATCCTCCGTGAGATTCACGTAGTACTCGCACAGATTATTTCCCGTATACACCCGGTGGAACGCATCGCTTCGCCGGGCCTTTTCTTTCGCCGCCTTCTCTTCCTCGATATTGGCGATGATGCCCACCATGCGCCGAGGCGTCCCGTCCACGCAGCGAAGCACCTCCCAGCTGTCCCGATACCAGCGGTATCCCCCATCGGCACCGCGCATGCGATACTCCGCCTGGAAGGAAGACTTCGGCCCCACTTCCGACGAGTCAAAGAGGGCCACCACCCGCTCCCGATCCAGGGGATGAATCCTCTCTGACCAAGAGGACAGCACGTTGGGGAAATCCGATACGTCATGGAAGCCCAGCATCTTGCGGAAATCGTCGCTGAAAATCACGCGTTTCTCTTCCTCGTAATCGCTGTACCAGAAGCCTGTCCCCATCACGTGAGTCACCAGGTCCAGGTTCTGGCGCATCCAGTCCACCTGCACCGTCATGACCCACATAGGCCGGCCGCTATTGTCGAAGGCATCATTCTTATAGAGGTGCGCCAAAAGAGAGAGCCGGTCCTTCGTCATCAGCGTCGCTTCCGCATCGCCTTTGAGCTTTCGGAACGCTTCGGGCGCAAAGAAGCTATATGTCCCCTGAAATACCAAAGGCAGCGAGCCGCGTGTGAGCTTCTCGAATTCGTCAAAGCTGTATCCCATGGTATGCAGGAGGAAGCTGCTCACATAGGAAATCGGAAGCCCCTCTTCGTAATAGCCCAAGAGAAATCCCACGGCGTGATTCTTCACCAGCGCTTCCCACACCGCCACCTTGCAGGACGGAGACACCCCCACCCCCTTCTCCTCGCCCATGGCGTACATGATCTGTTCCTCTACGGCATCGTATGTCTCAGCCATTGAAAGCCTCCTATTTTTACAATCGCACAAAGATTTTTTCATATTATAGCATGATTTAGGGGAGAATGAGAAATCGAGATGCACTTACCTGCTTCGTCATAGCTAGGAGCTTGGAGCTTGGAGCTTGGAGCTTCATTAGCGTCAGTAGGCATGCTAAGCAGTGAAGCCAAGAGCTTTTCTGTCACGCTGTGCGATAGAGTCATTGCGTCTCCGTTAAGCATGCCTACTAAACTCTAGCCGAGCTCCAAGCTC
>CAVKMC010000203.1:0-3833 GCA_963657285.1 Agathobacter sp. | reverse complement strand
GAGCAACAAATTTGCTGTAACCATTAGCATAAATTTCTTAACTTAACAGCATTACTTGGAGAAGGGGCTACTCACGTAAGGTTAGAGTCACAATCAACACTTCCCCTAAGCATAAATTTCTCGGTTTGAAAGCAGCAAACATTTCCGCTAAGCCTGCTTACTGGACACGAACGGAGCTCCAAGCTCATAGCTCCTAGCTCCTAGCTATGGCGAAGCAGCCAAACGGCCCCCTCTATTTCCTCAGCCTCCGCAGCAATTCCCCTGCTGATTTCCCTCCCGCGTCCTGCAGGTTCTCCAGGATCGAGAGGGCTTCGGTCATGGTGAGGTAGGATACGGCCATGGGGGTCATGGAAATATCGGCGGCGCCGGCTTCTTCCATGAGGGCGTCCACCAGGATGGATGTGAGGATGGCAAGGTCGTAGAGGATGAGCTTCTCTACGCCCCGTTTCTTCATCACGTCGCTCCGAATGAGCCGTGCCCTCCTGGCTGCGCCGATGCCACGGATGGCGTCTAAGAGTCCCACCGATAGGCCATAGTCCTTGAGCCTTTGGTAGCTAATGGCCATCCACCGGGTGAAGCAGTCGAGAAATATCAAGAGCGCAAAGAGCAGAAATAGGGACAGATGCTTGTCCACATGGAGCAGCAGGAAGCCGCCTAGGATTTTCAAAGGAAATCCCTCTAAGAGCTTTTCAAATGATTCGTCGATGTTCATGTTTTCACCTCCTTCTACTTATATAGTGCCGAGAAGGGGCGAAATATTTGCCCTTTAGGGCAAAAGGGATAAGGGATAGTGCGCGGTTCCCTGCTTCGTCACAGCTAGGAGCTTTCAGCTTGGAGCTTGGAGCTCGGCTGGAGTCAATAGGTGTGCTTGACGGTGGAGACTTGAGCTATCCGCAAGCCTACTTCTCCATAGCTAGGGGCTTTGAGCTTGGAGCTTTTGTGGAGTCTAGCGGAGGCTCTGGACGTTGCCGTTCAGCATGCCTACTGACGCTAAAGGAGCTCCAAGCTCTAAGCTCCAGGCTCAAAGCTACGAAGGGGTAGGTACGCGGATTCATCAAGACTTTATCGCCGAGCACGCCTACTGGACTCTAGCCGGGCTCCAAGCTCCAGGCTCAAAGCTCAAAGCTATAGCGAAGCCGGTACGCACGAACCTTGAACCCATCTTGCTTTTCCTTTCCAAAAGTCATAAAATAATAGGGATAAAAATTTTACAGCTCACAGAAAGGAGGATCTTCTATTTCTATAGAAACCTCCTTTTTTCTGAGCACGGGGCGTTTTTTATTTTTTATTTCAAAGGAGAGATTTATGAAACGCATCATCGAAGTGGAAGAGAGGCTGCCTCTTCTTCCCACCATTCCCCTGTCGCTGCAGCACCTCTTCGCCATGTTTGGCTCCACGGTGCTGGTGCCGTTCCTTCTCAATGTGGATCCGGCCACCTGCCTTTTCATGAACGGCATCGGCACTTTGATTTACCTCACCATTTGTAAATGGAAGCTGCCGGCTTACCTAGGCTCGTCCTTCGCCTTCATCTCGCCGGTCCTGGCGGTCACGGCGACGGCGGGCATGAGCTACGCTGACGCCCAGGGGGGCTTCATCGCCTTCGGCCTTTGCTTCATGATCATCGCCTTGCTCGTCAAGAAGATCGGCGTCCGCTGGATCGACGTGCTCTTCCCGCCGGCTGCCATGGGCGCCATCGTGGCCATCATCGGCTTGGAGCTGGCGCCCTTGGCCATGTCCATGTCCGGCTTCATCGGTGAGCCCCAGGGCATGTCGGCGTCCACGTCCATCATTATTTCCATGTTCACTTTGGTTGTCACCATCCTCGCTACGGTCCTGGGCCGCGGATTTATTTCCATCATCCCGATTTTGATCGGCGTCATCTCCGGCTACATCCTCTCGGTCTTCATGGGTGTGGTGGACTTCACTCACGTAGAGGAAATGCCTTGGTTCGCGTTCCCGACCTTCTACGCGCCGAGCTTTAATATTTCCGCCATCATGATGATCCTCCCGGCGCTCTTCGTAGTGCTGGCAGAACACATCGGCCACCTCTTCGTCACCAGCGACATCGTGGGCCGCGACCTGATCAAGGACCCGGGGCTCCATCGCTCCCTCTTCGCTGACGGCCTCTCCAATATGATTTCCGGCTGCGTCGGCTCCACTCCGAATACCACCTACGGCGAAAACATGGGCGTCATGGCCATGACCGGCGTGTACTCCACCTGGGTCATCGGCGGCGCGGCAGTCTTCGCCATCCTCTTCTCCTTCATCGGGAAAATCGCCGCTCTCATCCACGGCATCCCGACGCCGGTCATGGGCGGCGTGTGCATCCTGCTCTTCGGCTTCATCGCTGCTTCCGGTATCCGCATGCTCATCGAAAAACGTGTGGACTATACGAAATCCAGAAATCTCATCCTCACCGCTGTGACCATGATCTCCGGCCTCTCCGGCGCCACCATCGTCCTCGGCCCCGTACAGCTGAAGGGCATGGGCCTGGCGACTGTAGTAGCGATCCTTACCTCCCTCGCCTTCCTCATTTTCGATAAGACCCATATGGCCAATGATGAGGAAGAGGCTTGAGATAGTGCGAAACCGCGTACCTGCTTTCTCATAGCTTTGAGCTTGGAGCTAGGAGCTTGGAGCTCTGTTAGTGTCCAGTAGGCACCGAAAACGCACTATATCCCTTGCCCTAACTCGCTCCTGGTGCTATACTCCATACAGACATCGTGATTGACCGAGAAAGGCCGCACTCTTCGGAGTGCGGCCTTTCTCGTACACAAAAAAGCCACCCCACGAAAGGATGGCTTTTTGATGGAAAAGGTTTATAACGAGGCGTCAGTTTCCCACGCATACCTACTGACGCCAATGGAGCTCCAAGCTCCAAGCTCATAGCTCAAAGCTATGGAGAAGCAGGTAAGCGTGCTTCTCATTATCTCCCTCCTAAAACTTCACCGGCGGCACGGCCTCGGGGTAGAGCTGCTGAGCCTCCACGATGCAGGCCTGGAGGATTTCCTTATTTCTCTTCTTCACCATGCCGGAGATACGGAAGAGGTCGATGAACCACCAGATGAGGCCGACGAAGCAAAAGGAGAGCGCCCAGAGGAGCAAATTCCGGAAGGGCTTGCCCAGGTAGAAATAGTAGAGCCCGATGACGAACCAGAGAATGTAAGCGATGGACTTCTTCTTCTCGCGGCTGGCGTAAAGGGTCAGGGCATAGTCCTTCTGCTTCTCGGTCAATAAATTCAAAAGGGCAATGGATTCATTGTCTAGTGTTGCGTCCATGAGGGGCCTCCTAGGGAAAAAGGGATAAGGGATAGGGGATAAGGGATAAGGACGTGCTTGCCTGCTTCACCATAGCTAGGAGCTTGGAGCTTGGAGCTTGGAGCTCGGCTAGTGGCAGTAGGCATGCTAAGGCGCACGCGCTCTCATTATCTCGTATTCGCGATTTTCTTTATTATCTCATAAATAGAAATAGCTTGCAGAGAAAAAGTGGCGGAGTAGAATAAGGCAAGATAGTGCTGATACCGCTAGTGCGTACATGTTGATGTCGCTCCTAGCTACTAGCTGCTGGCTGCTGGTCGGCTACTGCACAGGCTCATGGCAAACGCTATGCACAAAGCGCGCGCAATTAGCGGTCTCCCGCTTTCGTTTATCGCGGGACGCACTTTGCTATTGTCCCATTGTTCCTCTAGCCGACTAGCAGCCAGCAGCTAGCAGCCAGAGGCGACGCCACTATGTATGCACTGGCGGAATTCTCTCCAAGCGAAAGGAGCACTCTCAAATGTACAAAATCCAAGTCTATCTCCCCTTAGAATCCTTATATCCCATCCGTGAGG
>CAVKMC010000202.1:0-3838 GCA_963657285.1 Agathobacter sp. | reverse complement strand
CAACGGGGCGGGATATGAGTCCGGAAGGGGTGGAGCAGATCATGAGCGCTGTGCCCTTCTATAAAAAACGCTACGGCGCCTCCTTCCAGGCGGTAGTGATCACCAATGCGCCGGACTTTACAGAAAATGCGAAGGTCCGAGCCAAGGCCGGCAAGGTGAAGCTCCTCGCTCGGGCGGAGCTGGAAAAAATGCTCGGTCGGTATCCGCTGGAGAAGGAGTGGAATTGGTAATTGGGGAGCGTTTTGGCGAGGGAGATTTAGTAATTGGTGATTAGCAGTCGGTGGCATTTGGTGTCAGAGTACAAGGTATTAGATGCATGTATACTCTCATGTCAAGTGCGCCCTGATCACTGACCACTAACCATCTATCGCTCTTGAACCGTGCGGGCCAAATTCGTATAATAGAAAGAAACTATGTTACGAAGGAGATATTTCCATGGGATTTTTTGATAAGAAACACGAGGACGAGAGCCCGATTGGGAATCTGCGGGCGCACATCGGCCGTTTTATGTATTTCGTGAAGGTGGGCAAGTCGAAGTTCAAGCACAAGGGGCGGATCGGCGAAATCTTTGCGGATATGGATAATACCCAGTTCCTTTTCCAGCAGGCTACGTCGGGGACGATGTACGATTTCAAAAAGAAATTGGACTATGCGCTCTGGGATGCGGCGGTGCATAAGTACACGGAAGACATCGCTGCCTTGAAGGAGGAGCTTCTGAAGGTGGTGGATGGCGAGGCGGAGAAGCCGCCGGTCATCGAGAAGTCGGAGGAGAAGAAAGAGGAAGAGGCGCCGAAGGCGGAGAAGGTAGAAGAGGAAAGCGGCGATTGGCGTTCCTCGCTGAAGGGCCAGATGTCTGAGGCGGAGGAGAAGGCGAAGGCGGAAGAGGAGAAGCGCAAGCACGAGGCGGAGACCAAGGTGGAGGTGGTGGATTTCACCGAGGAAATGACCGAGGCGGACTGCCGCGAGCTGTGGCGCATCCTGCAGGGCCTGGAGCGGGAGTTCCGCGAAATGAAGGACATTGCGAACGACTGGTTCACGGTCCACGGCAAGGGCAATGGCTGCATGGGCGCCCTGGCGCTCATGACCCTCATCCCGGTGGGCGTGGTCTATGGGCTGTGGCAGGTGCTTTGAGCTTTTAGAGATAAGGGATAAGGTCCGCGGAACTGCTTCCTCATAGCTAGGAGCTTTTAGCTTGGAGCTTGGCGCTCTGATAGCGTCACTTTGCATTTAACTGCGTCAGAGGAAAGCGAGCGAAATACTTTAGCCGCTATTGTGTATCATGTCTACTGACACTAGCCGAGCTCCGAGCTCCAAGCTCCTAGCTCCTAGCTATGAGGAAGCAGGCATCACCCGCCCTTTGGGCACCCTCTTCAGAGAAGAGGGCTTAATGAGCCTTATCCCTCAGAAAATAAAAAAATCAGTATACTTTTACCTCGTCCTATGGTATGATTATTCGAGAATTGTAGTTTCAGGAGGTGACATTATGTCTAAACACATCGTTACAATCAACAAGTCTTCTCTGCAGGACTCCATCAAATTTGAAGGATGCAGTGAATGTCAGACTTCCTGCCAGTCCGCTTGCAAGACAAGCTGCACCATCGGCAACCTGATCTGCACCGAACAGGAAGAAGCAGAAGCAAAGAGAGCATAAGCTTTGTGTACGGCCAAGCCCCCGGCCTTGTGACCGGGGGCTTTTCTTATTCTGAAACGTATCGATTTTTTTCTAAGTAAAGGTCGGCCTTGGGGTATTTCGAGCCGTGTACCTGCTTCTTCATAGCTTTGAGCTATGAGCTTGGAGCTTGGAGCTCTATTGGTGTCAGTAGGCGTGCTTGGCGGTGAAGTCTTGGGGAAGCTAGCTTTTGCGGCGGATTGAAAATATTTCCTGACTCAGCTGCTTAGCATGCTTACTGCCTCTATCCGGGCTCCAAGCTCCAGGCTCCAGGCTCCAAGCTCCTAGCTATGACGAGGCAGGTAAACGCGCCCCGACTACCGACCACCGACCACTGACTACTAATTACTGATCACTGATCACTGATTACTAAACCACATAAAGATATAGAGAATAAAGGAGATCAAATTTCATGGATTACAATATTAAGCCAATGATCCACCGTTTCCAGCAGAACGGCATGAATATCGTCATGGATGTGAATAGCGGCATTGTGCATATCGTCGATGATGTGACATACCAGGTCTTGGCTTATTACAATGGAACCAATCGGGGAATGGTTCTGGCGAACTTGGCGAAGGACTATGACGAAGCAGAGCTCAATGAGGTCATGGATGACTTGGATGAGCTCATCGCGAAGGAGGCGCTCTACGCGCCGATGGATCCGAATTACAAAATGGCCATCGAGGATCGTCCGATCGTCAAGGCGCTGTGCATCAATATCGCACACGACTGCAACCTGCGTTGTCAGTATTGCTTCGCCGGCCAGGGCGGCTACGGCCAGTGGCGTATGCTCATGAGCTTTGACGTGGCGAGAAGAGCGGTGGATTTCCTCATCGCTCACAGTGGCCCGCGTGAACACTGCGAGCTGGATTTCTTTGGCGGCGAACCGCTGATGAATTGGCATGTGGTGCAGCAGACCATCGACTATGTGCATAAGCAGGAAAAGAAGCATCATAAGAAAATCAAAATGTCCCTCACCACCAATGGCATGCTCCTGGACAAGGAAAAGGTGAAATATCTTACTGACAATCACATCAGCCTGATCCTTTCTCTGGATGGCCGTAAGGAAATGCATGACCGCATGCGCCCGGGCGTCCATGGCGAAGGCACCTATGATGAAATCCTGAAAAATCTCCAGTACTGCGTGGCAAACCGCAAGGGCGAGGAATACTATGTCCGCGGCACCTTCACCCGTTACAACATGGACTTCACCACCGACGTAGAGGATATGATCGACAAGGGCTTCCCGGCTGTTTCTATGGAACCGGTGGTGGGCGAAGACGGCGCTGATTACTCCATCAAAGAAGAAGACTTGCCGCAGGTCAAAGCAGAGTATGATCGCTTGGCGAACCTTTTCATCAAGAGAGAGGAGGAAGGCCGTCCGTTCTTCTTCTTCCATTTCAATATGGATCTGTGGAAGGGGCCGTGTCTGCCGAAGCGTCTTCGCGGCTGCGGCGCCGGTCATGAATACCTGGCGGTGGTGCCGAACGGCGACATTTATCCTTGCCACCAGTTCGTAGGCCGCGAGGGTTATGTGATTGGCAATGTGTATGAAGGCTTGAAAAATATGAAGATGATGCATGATTTCCGTATGAATCATGTCTTCAGCAAGCCGGACTGCATCAACTGCTGGGCGAAATTCTTCTGCTCCGGCGGCTGCCATGCGAACAATGAAGCCTATGGCGGAAATATTCATAAACCATTCCACATCACCTGCGAAATCCAGAAGAAGCGCGTGGAATGTGCCATGATGATCCAGGCCTATAACCAGATGAAGAAACCGAAAGTCATGGCCCAGCCCGGCACCTACGCAGCGAAGAGAGAAGCCATGGAAGCGGAGAAGGAATAAGTTTTTTGAGAAGCTGTGAGCTTTGAGGAAGGGCTCGTGGCTTCTTTTTTCTTGCTTGAAGGGACAAGGGATAGGGTAGTTTTGAAAGTCAGCGCGTTTGACTGTTTCCCTGCGATAGCCAAACGCGCCGCTACCGCCGATTAAGCACTAACCATCATCCGCCCTACGGGCACACTCTTCCCAAAGAGGGCAGGTGCGCCCTGATCACTGATCACTAATCACTAATCACTGATCACTAATTACTGATCACTAGCTACTAATCACTAGGGAAACGCTGATTAAATCGAAGATTCAAAAATCATAAGAATTTTTATTCA
>CAVKMC010000201.1:0-3858 GCA_963657285.1 Agathobacter sp. | reverse complement strand
GATGTACGCCCTTCTTCTCCACTTCAGCAGTCAGCGCCTTGCCCAGATCGCCGTCCAGCGCATTGTCTGCGATTTCAATGGTGGGGAGGACGAACGGCAAGTCCAGTACCTTCAGCGCCGGTACAGCCATGGACCAACGAGCGGTGGAGTTCAGGCCGATGTCGAGGCCCCCACTCATGAGAGCGTCATTCATGTTCTGGTCATTGTAGAGCTGACCAGCCGGATACACCTTTACTTCGATGGAGCCCTTGGATTTTTCATTGAGCTCCTTGGCAAATTTTTCTACGCTCTTGGACAGGTGGTGCTCTGCCGGCAGCTGATATGCCAGCTTCAATTCTACCTTCTGGCCATTACCGGAAGCGGCCGGCTTCTTATCTCCGCCGGAGGACATGCCGCAGCCTGCCATCATACCTGCCATTGCCATTACTGCCAGTCCTGCAGCTGCCATTTTCATCGATTTCTTAAACATAGTCTTCTCTCCCTTTTCAGACAAACCCATTTTTATTTCCTGCAATAGCTTCTTCTTTCCTCGAATAACGTCTGCGAGAGAGACGGCAGATTTCGCGACTACCTAACGCCTCAGACCATTTGGGGTATCAAAAAACGCCCTGATTGATAAAAATCAACCAGGGCGTAAACCTTCACGCGGTACCACCTCGCACTATACTCAGCGGCCTTGTAACGCTGCCAAACGCCATATCCTACTACAGTTCAGATACAGGACTTGCGGACGACTCTGTGAGGACCCTCTGCTGCCTTTCACCATACGGCAGCTCTCTGCAAGAAAGCCGGTTCACTCGCTTCCGTTCATTGTCTTTATTCAGAAATTAAGCTTGAGACTAGTATACATTTCTCCTTTTCATTTGTAAAGGGGGCGGGAGAAATATTTTTTTATCGGTAGAGGTTTAGTGATCAGTGATCAGTGATTAGTGATCAGTGATTACTAACCCACTACAGCTTCCCCCGCCGTTTCATGTATAATAAAATCAAATTTCACTCCCCATTTTCAGAAAGGAAATCGTCATGAAGCCCATCTCTATCATCTTTGTATGTCACGGAAATATTTGCCGCTCGCCTATGGCGGAATTCATCATGAAAGACCTGGTGGCAAAAAATAATTTATCCTCCCGCTTTTCCATCGCCTCCGCCGCGGCGACGCGTGAGGAAATCGGGCGCGACATCTACCCGCCGGCGAAACGCATGCTCACCGCCAAGGGCGTCCCTTACGTGAAACACGCCGCTCATCTTTTCACAAAAGAGGAATATGAAAGTGCGGACTACGTCATCGCCATGGACGAGGAAAATCTGGAAGGCCTTCACTACCTCACCGGCGGCGACCCGAAGAAAAAAGTCTCCCTCCTCCTCTCCCACGCCGGACGAAAAGGCGAAGTGGCGGACCCCTGGTACACAGGGGACTTCGAAGAGACCTATGCGGACATCCTCGCCGGCTGCGAAGGGCTGCTGGGGGAAATTAGTGATCAGTGATCAGTTTTAGTAGTCAGTGATTAGTGATCAGTAAAAAGTATACACTCATCTCTCGCCGCTCTTTGATCAAAAAGGGCGGCTCTTTTTTCTTGATTCCATTCGGCGCGGACAGGATGATTTTTTTATTTTTCACAGAAAAAGTGGATTTCCCTTTTGTTTTCTTTCCTTTTCACCGTCAAACCATTTCCTTACAAAAATTTTTCTTCCCTCTTTCATTCTCAAAATATCCATGTGAATAGAGAATTCACAGAATCCACAACTGTGAATTCCTATGAACATTGCCCCATCCCCCACCCAATAGGGCTTTTCAGAAATTTTTACCTAGACCGCCTTTGTATTGTTCACAGCAATTCACAATTTTCTGTGTATATCTAAGATGGACACCGGTGATTTCACACGCCCATTCGATGTTTGCATCCCACCCATTTTCACAATTCACATTTTTGTGAATTGATGTGATTAAGTGTGTGAATGAGGGTTGGGGCGTTGAAGGGTATACTTAAAGTAAGGGCATCAGAGGCTATCGATGTAGTAATTAGTAGTCAGTGATCAGTGATCAGTACGCGCTTAACTATAGCGTCAATTACACCAAGGCCGTTTCTCTGCGGTGGAGATGACGTTAGGAAAACGCTGATTAAATCGTTTCCCTAATGCACAACCATCAACTATCCAAATGGCCAACCACTTCGACAAAGAAGGTTCATGCATGGCGGCCCGCTTCCGTCCAACGCGTACTGACTACTGATCACTGACTACTAAATCAATAGCCACAAAAAAATATTTTTTGTAATACCAAGCCGCCCCCCTGCGTATAAGAAGCAAAGGAGGGAACTAGCATGACGGACATTCGATTTGATTTCAGTGATGTCTCCCGAGTTAGAGAAAGCCTTCGTGCTCACTTGCTGGAACGATACGCCTTCGCGAAACGTCACTCACAGCTTTTATCCGACGATTTGCTTGACTACGCTTCGGCTGCCGGCACGGCTACGCCTCCTCCCAAGGATTCGGGAAGCAAGGAACGGCTTTGAAAGTCTCCACACAAAAACCGCTGCGATTTTTTCGCAGCGGTTTTTGCTTGTGAGAAGCAGGCGAGCGAGAGATCTCAATTTCTCATCTTCTCATTCTCTCATTTTCTCACACTCTCAAGCTCTTATTTCTTCTCTTCACCTACCGGGAAATCCTGGAGAGCATCGTAGCCTTCCTCGCCGGTGCGGATCTTCACCGCGTTGTCGATGGTGGAAACGAAGACTTTGCCGTCGCCGTACTTGCCGGTGTAGAGTGCTTTCTTCGCCACTTCGATGACGGTTCTCGGGGAAATCTTGGAAACTACGATGTCGATGCGAATCTTCGGCAGGAGCTTCGCGGATACCGCAGCGCCGCGGTACATCTGGGTCTGTCCCTTTTCGAGGCCATAGCCCAAAGCTTTGGTGACGGTCATGCCGGTGATGCCGATGGCTTCCATGGCAGCCTTGAGGATTTCGAAACGTTTATCCGAAGTGATGATGGTGACGCAGTAGAGGCGGTGTCCATCGGCCGGAAGTTCTTTCGGGACGATCTTTTCCACTTCTTCCTTCTTGGTGAGCGGTACTTCCACAGCATCCTCCGGCGCTTTGCCGGCTTCGATGGCTGCGGTGGTGGTGTCGGGCGCCATCATGAAGTCTGCGTAAGCAGAGACGAGGCCGTGTTCTTCAAAGTCGAGGCCGTTGATTTCTTCCTCCGGAGTCACGCGCAGGCCGATGGTGGCTTTGATGAGGCGGAAGACAATATTCATGGCGATGAATACGTAGATGGCTACGACTACCACGCCGAGGATCTGGATGAAGAGGAAATCCGGATTTCCTGTGTAGAGAAGGCCATCCTCTACAGCGAAGACACCGGTGAGAATCGTGCCGAGTGCGCCGCAGACGCCGTGAGCAGCGATAGCGCCGACGGGGTCATCGATTTTCAGCTTCTGATCAATGAATTCGATGGCGTATACAATCACAAGGCCGGCGATGAGGCCGATAGCGAAGGCGCCGGGTACGGAAACCACGTCGGTGCCAGCGGTGATAGCGACGAGGCCAGCCAGGCCGCCATTCAGTGTCATGGACACATCAGGCTTGCCGTATTTCACCCAGGTGAGAAGCATCGCAGCGACAGCGCCGGTAGCGGCTGCCATATTGGTGGTGACCATGATGCTGCCTACGGAAATAATGGTGTCGTCGCCGGTCATGGAAACGGTGGAGCCGCCATTGAATCCGAACCAGCCCATCCACAGGATGAACATGCCAAGGCAGGCGAGAGTGATGGAGTGGCCGGGGATAGCGTTCGCGCTGCCGTCCTTATTGTACTTGCCGATACGGGGGCCAAGGATCGAAGCGCCTACGAGAGCGC
>CAVKMC010000200.1:0-3864 GCA_963657285.1 Agathobacter sp. | reverse complement strand
ATAATAGGTCACATTCATCCGATAATCCATGCCCGCATTGGAGAAGGATTTCAAAATTTCTGAAACCACGAATGTTTCAAAGAGCTGCCCCGCCAAAGCCCCATTCATGGCGATCTCCGGCGTCGAGTATTTCGTCAAAAAGCAAGCTAGCCCGGTGTCTCGAAAATACACCTTCGGCGTCTTGATGGCTCTGGTCAAAGCAGAATTGGAAAATGGCTGTAAAATATAAATCAGCCCCGAAGCCTCAAGGACCGATGTCCACTCCTTCGCCGTGGCCGCTGTGATATCCGCCTGAGCAGCCACATGGCTATAGTTTAACATCTGCCCGGTCCGCGCTGCCATAGCCGTAAGGAAACGCATAAATTTCATGTGATCTCTGACTTTCGTCAGGTCATTGATGTCCCGACTCAAATAGGTCTGCACATAGGAGGAGTAAAAAATCTGCCAGTCTACCTCCGATTCATAGAGCGCCGGATAGCTGCCTCGATGAATGTAGTACCAAATATTTCTATAAGACCGGACATCCTTTCCTCTCTCCACGATGTAGCTTTCGTCAGGAATGAATGGCTGCGAGAAAGGAACGCCTTCGATCTCTCGCATAGACAGACCGGCCAATTCCAAAATGGCAATGCGCCCGGCCAAGGACTCAGATACGTGGCGCATCAGTTGGAAGGACTGAGAACCGGTGAGAAAAAATAATCCCTTATCGTTGCTATTATCACAAGCCATTTTTATGTAAGGAAATAGCTCTTGGATGTATTGCACTTCGTCGAGCAGCAGCGGGTAAGGATGATTCTTGAAGAAAAGGCCCGGCTCCGACTTTGCTTGGGAAAGCAGCATAGGATCATCAAAGGTGATGTAAGGGAGCGACGGATACAAATGCTTCAAGAGCGTGGACTTCCCCACCTGCCTCGCCCCGGTGACCAAAACGGATTTGAACATGGTCCCCACATTTTGTAAATAGGTTTGGATATGCCGATTGATGTATGCCATAAGAAAGCGCCTCCGACTAATTTATAATTGAATTATAAATTAGTCGGAGGCGCTTCGTCAATAAGGAGTATTCGGTGGCGCTGGGCTTTTCGTAATCGGTAGTCGGTGGTCGATTTAGTAGTCAGTGATCAGTAATCAGTAGTCAGTACGCTTTTAACTGCTTCCTCATAGCTATGAGCTTGGAGCTAGGAGCTTGTAAGCTCGCCCCACGAGACGCTCGATGGAATCGTGAGCGAATGTCAGATGCATCGGCGACTTCTTTTTCCAATGGCGTAATGACATGTCAACTGCCACAATCAGAGCTCCAGGCTGAAAGCTCATAGCTATGAAGAATCAGGTAGGCATGCTCCAACTACTTTGCCATCACCCGCCCTTCGGGCCCTCCCCCTTCCACAGGAGAGGGTAGACAGCGCACACAAAAAAGAGCCGTGATTTCTCACAACTCTTTTTTGATTTCACTTAGTCCATGCCGGATTCGAAGGATTCACCATGGTGGATCACATTCAGCTTGCGGTAGCGGGACATGCCGGTACCTGCCGGGATGAGTTTGCCGATGATGACATTTTCCTTGAGGCCGAGGAGCGGATCTTCTTTGCCTTTGATAGCCGCTTCGGTGAGGACGCGGGTGGTTTCCTGGAAGGATGCAGCAGAGAGGAAGGAGTCGGTAGCGAGGGCTGCCTTGGTGGTACCGAGGAGCTGGTTTTCGCCCTGGACTTTTTCCTTGCCTTCGTCTTCGAGGCGTTCATTCATAGCGCGGAAAGCTACGATGTCCACGGTCTCGCCGGGGAGCCACGGGGAGCCGCCGGGTTCGGTAATTTTGATCTTACGGAGCATCTGGTGAACAATGATTTCGATGTGCTTATCATTGATTTCTACGCCCTGGCTGCGGTATACCTTCTGTACTTCTTTTACGATGTAGTTCTGGGTAGCCTGTACGCCGAGGACGTCGAGGATGTCGTGGGGGTTTACGTTACCTTCGAAGAGGCGGGTGCCGGCTTTGATGACTTCGCCATTGGAGACGGAGATCTTCTTTGCTACCGGGATCTTTTCGCTTTCGCTTTCGCCGTTTTCGTTGGTGATGGTGATGACCTTGACATTCGGATTATCTTCTGCGCTGGCGATGGAGACTACGCCATCGATGCGGGAAATGATCGCATTGCCCTTTGGTTTTCTAGCTTCGAACAATTCTTCGACACGTGGAAGACCCTGGGTAATATCTTCTGCCGATGCTACGCCGCCGGTATGGAAGGTACGCATGGTCAGCTGGGTACCCGGTTCGCCGATGGACTGGGCAGCGATGATGCCGACTGCTTCGCCGATTTCTACATGACGGCCGGTAGCCAGGTTTCTGCCATAGCACTTTGCGCATACGCCGTGAGCGGAGCGGCAGGTGAGGATGGAGCGGACCTTGAGCTTGTCGTAGTATTTCTGAATTTCTTCAGCCTGGCTGTCGGAAATCTCTTCGTTCTTCTTCGCGATGATTTCGCCGGTCTGCGGATTCTTGATGTCTTCCAGCGGGCAGCGGCCTGCGATACGGTCTGCCAGGGATTCGATGGGCTGGCCCTTTTCTTCGATGAGGGATACTTCTACGCCTTCGGCTTCGTCCATGCGGACCTTCAGTACCGGGATATCGGAGGAGAGGATCTGTTCAGCCACTTCCTGGGTGATTTCGGTGCCTGCCGGGATGACTACGTGTCCATCACGATCGAGAGCATCTTCTTCCAGGAGCTTGCCCTTGAAGTGTGCTTCCAGGTGGTGACGCATAGCGCGGTTGTATTCTGCTACCGCTTCGGTGGTGCCGAGATCGTAGGTGATCGGGTCTTCGGCTTCTACGCCTTCGGCGCTCGGCACGATGACGGTGATGGTTTCAACGAGATGACGGTTCAGGAGGGTGATATCGTCAGCGTCCAGGGTCTTGCCCTTGACGAGGAGGATATTTCCATTTCTGCGGTCCAGTACGTCTTCATCGAGGACGGTGCCCAGGAGCTCGGGCTTCAGTCTCATGATGATGTTCTTCACGGCCGGAGCGGAAGCGATGATGCTCTGCTCTCTGTCGAAGTTCAGTACCTGTACGTCGCAGTCTTCTTCACGGACGATGACATCCTGGGATACATCGACCAGACGACGGGTGAGGTAACCGGAGTCGGCGGTACGGAGAGCCGTATCGGCCAAGCCTTTGCGGGCGCCGTGGGAGGAGGTAAAGTAATCGAGGACGGTAAGGCCTTCACGGAAGTTTGCCTTTACCGGCAGTTCTACGGTCTTACCGGAGGTATCGGCGATGAGGCCGCGCATGCCGGCCAGCTGACGGATCTGGTTATCATTACCGCGGGCGCCGGACTGAGCCATCATGGTCAACGGGTTGAACTTCACCATGGAGCTCTTCATAGCAGCGCCGACTTCGTCGGTCTTCTTGCTCCATACTTCGACGACTCTTCTGTATCTTTCATCGTCGGTCATGAGGCCGCGACGGAAGAATCTCTTGATCTGGTCGACTTTCGCATCGCCGTCAGCCAGGATCTTATCTTTTTCCGGTGGTACAGCGACGTCGTAGATGCCGATGGAAATACCGGATACCAGCGCGTAGTGGAAGCCCAGTGCTTTGACGGAGTCCAGGAGGTCGCCGGTGGCTTTGAAGCCCAGCTTCTTGAAGCAGTCATTGACCAGCTTGCCCATGGCTTTCTTGCCGATGGTGACGCCGAGGCCATTGTTTTCTACGATGTAGGTGTTGCCGTTTTCATCCACCCGCTTTTCATGGCGTTTGTAGAAGAAACGGAGTTCTCTCGGAATCGCGTAGTTGAAAATCAGGCGGCCCGGAGTGGTGATGACGAGATCGTCATCGGATTCATTGAATCCGTCAGGACGGTCTTCCTT
>CAVKMC010000199.1:0-3873 GCA_963657285.1 Agathobacter sp. | reverse complement strand
AGAGTGCATCGTATTCAGGGTTGGAGTAGCCGGAGCCGTTCTGCGGGTTGGAGCCGTCTACGTTGGTCTTCCAGTACTGGTTGATGAATACTTCCGGATCGCCTGCCTGTTCGGTGAGGATGTTGGAAATCAGGAGGTCGTATTCGCCGCGGGTGCCGATGCCGTCGAGTACGTTGTAGTCAACGTTCTTCAGGTTGATCTTGATGCCGACTTTCTTAGCATCGGACTGGGTAGCTTCTGCGAAGAGCGGGAGTTCTGCACGGCCGGAGTAGAAAATGAAGTCCATTTCCAAAGGTTTGCCGTCTTTATCTACATAGCCATCGCCATCGGTATCCTTCCAGCCTGCTTCTTCCAGGAGTTTCTTAGCGTTTTCTACGTTGGTCTTGTCCGGATATGCTTTGTTCAGGTTGTCGAAGTCATAGTCCAGGGACGGCGGAAGCAGTGGGCCGCCAGCGGTGAAGGTGTCTTTCAGCAGGACCTTGCAGTAGGTTTCGCGGTCCAGGGACTGGAGCAGTGCCTGACGGACTCTCTTATCAGCCATCGGTTTTCCTTCCTTGACGGAGAGGCGAGCCAGTACGTCGCGGATGGAGGAAATGGTGGAGGTGGTGAACTTGGAGGTATCAGAGAAGAGCTGCATATCGCCGGAAGCGATGTTTACTGCTACATCGATTTCGCCCTTCTGCAGTGCCATAGCGCGGGTGTTCGGGTCGTCGATGGTGTTAACGGTGCAGTGCTTGAATGGAACTGCTTCGTAGTAGTTCGGGTTAGCATCCATTTCGGTCTTTGCTTTGGAGAAGGATTTAACCATGTATGGACCGGTGCAGATCGGGCCCTGTTTAGCGAAGTCTACCTTGCCGTCGGAGTCTACATCAACGATGATGAAGAGCGGGTCGCCGAGCATGCCCGGGAGGGTTGCGATCGGTTTCTTGGTGTAGATGGTGACGTTCTGGCCATCAGCGGTGATGTGGTCCAGTTCGAACATAGCCTTTGCACGCGGAGCCTTAGCGAAAGTACGTTCAATGGATTTCTTGACAGCTTCGCCGGTAACCGGGGTGCCGTTGGAGAATTTAATGTCTCTGATCTTGAAGGTCCAGGACATCTTGTCGTCGGATACTTTCCAGCTTTCAGCGATCCATGGTTCGGAGTTCATCTTGTCATCGAAGTGAACCAGACATTCGCCGATGCCGTAACGCATTACGACCCAGCCGAAGTAGTTATCGGTCGGTTCCAAGCTATCAGCAAAATTGGTAACGCCTACGGTCAGGGTTTCCTTCGGGCCTTTGGAGGAGTTGTTGCTGCCGGAGTCGCCGCCGCAACCTGCCAGACCAAATGCCATGAGTGCTGCTGCTGCCATGAGGGCACCTTTTTTGTAAATAGATTTCATTGTGTACGCTTCCTTTCGTAAATAGATAGAAATATGAATGCAAGTAGCGATGCTACAGGAATACCAGAAGGAAAAGGTTTCAGGTTCGAGGTTCAGGGTTCAAGGTGCGCTGCGTTGCATCAAAACTTGAACCTAAATACTTGAACCTTGAACCTTTTTATTAGCCTTCGTTTCTCGGGTCGAGGACGTCGCGGAGGGAGTCGCCCCACAGGTTGAAGATTACGACGGTAACGAAGATAGCGAAGCCCGGGAAGAACATGAGCCACGGAGCGGTCTGCAGCTGCTGACGACCTTCATTCAGCATGAGGCCCCATTCCGGTGCCGGCGGCTGGCTGCCGAAGCCTAAGAAGGACAGGCCTGCCAGCTCCATCATCATAGCGCCGATATCTGCGGCAGCGGTGATGACCATCAGCGGGAGAATGTTTGGAAGGATGTGAACCCAAAGGATATGGAGGGAGGAACCGCCGGATACGACAGCCGCATCGACGAATTCTCTTCTCTTAATCTTGAGAACCATGGAACGAGACAGACGTGCGTATTTCGTCCAGGTCACGGCGGTCAATGCGATCATAGCGTTCACCAGAGAGCCGCCCAGGATACCGGCGATGGCGATAGCCAAGATGACGCCCGGGAAGGAAATCATCATATCAGCGATACGCATGATGACGGTATCCACGATGCCGCCGAAGTAGCCGGAGAGGATGCCCATGGTTGTGCCCACGATGAAGATGCAGCATACCAGAGCGATTACGGAGGTCAGCGAGTAGCTGGCGCCGTAGAGGATACGGGAGAGTACATCGCGGCCCAGCTTATCGGTACCGAAGAGGTGAGAGGCCGATGGCATCTGGTTTGCGTCCTTCATGACAGCCGAGAGCGGATCATAAGGAGCGATGACCGGAGCCAGGATGGTGATGGCGATCAGAATAAGAACTAAGATGGAAGTAAAGCGGAATGATTTATTTTCCTTGAAACCTTTTAATAAGCTTTCCACTATCAATGACCTCCCTTTCTCAGTCTCGGATCCAAACGGTTATAAGAGAGATCCACGATCAGGTTGATCACCATGTACATGAAGGCGATCCACAGAACGATGGCCTGTACGGTCTGGAAGTCGCGGTAGGTGATAGCCTGTACGACCATGTAGCCGAGACCCGGCCAGGAGAATACGATTTCTACGACCGCAGCGCCGCCCAGAAGGGAGCCGAATGCGAGGCCGAAGAGGGTAACCAGCGGAAGCAGTGCGTTCGGCAGCACTTCGCGCCAAAGGATGTGGCTTTCAGAGAGGCCGCGAGCGCGAGCGCCCATGACATAGTCCTGATGCAATTCTTCCAAAACTGTCGCGCGAACCTGACGAGTGTACTTAGACGCCATAACGATGCCCAAGGTGCACATCGGAAGGAAGAGGTTCTGGAAAGAAATAGAACCGCCTACAATCGGGAAGAGGGACAGCTTCAAAGCGAAAACCCAGAGGAGCATCAGGCCCATCCAGAAGTTCGGTACAGATACGCCGGCGAAGGTGCATCCACGAACCAGGTAGTCGAACCAGGTATTCTGCTTTACTGCGGTATAGATTCCAAGAGGAATGGAGAAGACAAGCATAAATACGGAGGAAGCCAGAGCCAAGATAACGGAAGCCGGGAGGGATTCCATGACAGCGTCGATAACCGGTTTCTTCATCATGAAGGAGAAACCAAAATTCCCCTGTACTACTCGTCCAAGCCAGTCCAGGTACTGCAGCAGGAACGGCTTATCCAAGCCCAGTTCGTGGCGCAGTGCGTCGATTTCTACCTGACTAACAACAATATCTTCATTACCTGCAATCATCTGACGGACCGGATCCCCGGGGGCGAGCATGATCAGACAGAAGGTGATGAAGCTGATGCCGATCAAAACCAGTACCATCTGGCCCAATCGCATCCCAAGCTGCTTCATTGACAAACTCATCATCTCCATTTTCTTGATAAACAACTGATATATAAAATAACCGGACCACTGCATTTGCCCAAAAATGAGCATCAAAAAACAAGGTCGGGAATGGGACCTTGTTGGTTTGAATGATAGCAAATGAAGAGTGGTTTCCCGGGTTACTCTTTAAAAGAGAATAAGGAGAAGCTCAGGAATACTCTCGGGGACTTCTGTCCCTCTTATTGTTTGTATGGTGTTTCCTTAAAACTTCTTATCAATTATATCACGCTCATTATAAAAAGCAAACAATAAATTAAAAATACTTTTTACGTATCTCAAAGAAGTATAGAAGAACTCATTTTAAAAAAGAAAAACCGCAAATCATTGGCATAATCGTATGAACTGTACGGAAATACGGGGGGGTAAGGAATATTTCATATAATACAAAACACTCTGTATTGCTTAAAACAGGGGCAAAATTTTTATCTCCGTGCGCCTTCGTATGAATTAAAAATGAGAAAATGAGAAATCCATTCATTAAAATACGGGGAGGGGGTATGGGGTATGGATCTAGTGGTCGGTAG
>CAVKMC010000198.1:0-3880 GCA_963657285.1 Agathobacter sp. | reverse complement strand
GGGGCTATGAGGAAGCATTGAAATCGGCGCCAGCACATTTCGCGGTTCCAGGCGGAAAGCCGCCCGAACTTCGTGCTACTGCTTGTCATCCAAAAGCGACCTCGATAGAGCATGACCTTCTTGTGGGCCTTTTAGTTTTTTTGTCTTGCGTACTCCCTTGGCGGCTAGCACGCCTTGGGGAGGGTCGGAGGAAGATTCCAGATCTGCCGCCACTCTCCTTCCCCCGATTTCCTTTCCCTTAGGGTCTGCGCATGAAGGAAATCGATGGTCGGGAGAGCCTTGGCTCCCGGGAGGAATATTTCCTCTTTCCAAGAAATACTATCGGCGAGATTTCAGAATTTACACGTTTTTCGTAAATTTTTTACGTCAGCGGTTTAGTGGTCGGTGATCGGTAGTCGGTAGTCGGGACGCGTTTGAATGCTGCCCCCATCCGCCCCTGGAGACTAAGTTAAAAAATTTTCAGCAATGGAAAGCCGATAAGATTTTCTATTTTGCATACAAAAAATCCCGAAGAATAAATCTTCGGGATTTCATTTATCTCACTCTTTCGCCATTGCTAATTCTACGGATGGCTTCCTTGGCCGCTCTTTGGGCAGCATCTTTTTTATTCTTACCGATGCCGCTTCCCATGTGCTTACCATTGATGGTGATGTCCATCCAAATGGTTTTGTCATGGGCCGGGCCTTCGTCCTTGGTGACGATGTAGTGGATTTCCACATCGCCGTGCTTCTGCACCATTTCCTGCAGGTCCGACTTGTAGTCGTGGTCGTAGTCGCCCTGGTCGATGAGGTCCAGGAATTTCTTCATGTGTCCCAGGATGAAGCGAGCCGCCACGTCGTAATTGTTATCCAGGTAGATGGCGCCGATGACCGCTTCGAAGGCGTCGCCTAGGATGGAGATGCGGGTGCGACCGCCGGACATTTCTTCGCCCTTTCCCAGGCGCATGTATTCGCCTACATGGAATTTCGCCGCGCACTCCGCACAGGAGGGCTTGCACACCACGCTGGCCTTCGCCCGGGTGAGCTCGCCTTCCGGCCAGCTGGGGAAGCGAAGGAAAAGGTACTCACCAATGACCAGGTCCAGGATCGCATCGCCTAGAAATTCGAGCCTTTCATTGTCATGAATGACTTCATTTTTGTGTTCATTGGCGTAGGACGTATGGGTCAAGGCGGTATTCAGAAGCTCCGCATTTTGCACAGGGATTTCATTTTCCTCTGCAAACCGCTTGATAGCCGAGATACGTTCCCGTCTTTTTATGTCTGCATGACTCATGCTTCATAACGCCTCATGATGACTACTGCATTGTGGCCGCCGAAGCCGAAGGCGTTGGACATGGTCACATTGACAGGAAGATCTCTCGGGCCGTCCTTGGCATAGTCCAGGTCACATTCCGGATCCGGAGTCTGGAGATTCAGGGTCTGATGGACTTTATTATATTCGATGGAGAGGACGCATACCACTGCCTCGATGGCGCCGGCTGCCCCCAGGAGGTGGCCGGTCATGGACTTGGTGGAGTTCACTACAATGTCGTAAGCATGCTGACCCAGAACTTCCTTGATAGCCTTGGTTTCGTTCTTATCGTTCAGGCCGGTGGAGGTGCCATGGGCATTGATGTAGTCGATGTCTTCCGGGGAAATACCGGCATCAGCGATAGCATTTCTCATGCAGCGTGCTGCCAGCTCGCCGCCGGGACGGGGAGCGGTGATGTGATAGGCATCGCCATTGGTGCCGTAGCCGATGACTTCGGCGTAAATGTGAGCGCCTCTCTTCTTCGCGTGTTCCAGTTCTTCGAGGATCAGGACACCACTGCCTTCGCCGAGGACAAAGCCGTCGCGGCGTTCATCAAAGGGGCAGGATGCCTCTTCCGGCGGACATTTGCGAGAGGAGAGCGCATGCATAGCGGCGAATCCAGCCATGGGCGCTTTGGAAACAGCAGCTTCTGTGCCGCCGGCAAACATCACGTCTGCATCGCCCCACTGGATCATACGGGTCGCACGGCCGAGAGCATTATTTCCGGAAGCGCAAGCGGTCACGTCGGTGAGGACCGGCCCCTGGAGACCGAAGGTGATGGAAACCATACCGGAAGCCATGTTTGCGATCATCATTGGCACAGCGAAAGGATTCACCTTGCCCGGGCCACGCTTGTCGATGCGTTCTACTGTTTCTTCCATGGTATTGATGCCGCCGATGCCGGTGCCGATGATGGTGCCCACACGGTTCGGATCCTCTGCGGACATATCGAGCTTCGCATCCTCTACGGCCATCTTCGCAGCAGCCACAGCGAACTGCGCATTTCTATCCATGTGGCGGACGGTCTTCTTGTCGCCTACATATTTCACCGGGTCAAAGTCCTTGACTTCGCCGGCGATTTTTACCGGGAATTCGGAGGCATCAAATTCAGTGATGGGGCCTACGCCGGATTTTCCTTCCAGGAGGGCACTCCAAAATGCATCTACGCCAATACCTACCGGAGATACGACACCCATACCGGTGACTACGACTCTTCTTTTTTCCATAAAAGCACACCTTTCTTGCAATCGATTGTATGAAACTATATTTCTATAAAAATATTGGACTTGAACCACGGTTGTGATTTCAAATCCATCGGAGTTTCTATGCTATACGTTTGAGATTTAGTAATTAGTGGTCAGTGTGGTCAGTAATTAGTAATCAGTAGTCAGGACGTGCTTAACTGCCGTCCTATGACTACTGACTTAATTGCTGAAAAACCGCCCGTGAAAAGCGAGCGCATGCAGCGCACTGCCCTTCTGCCTGCTCGGAGAAGACTTCAAAAAAACAGACAACCCCTTCTTGTCCTGTAATCCGCTTTTTTCAAGTATTTTCCTTTTGAAATATCATAAACATCATAAGGCCAAGCCGGAGGAAAATCCTCCGGCACCTTATGCGTTTCTTCAAACGGTAGAAATTACATCTGGCTGTCGATGTAGTCTACAGCGTTCTTTACGGTTTTGATCTTTTCAGCAGCATCGTCCGGGATTTCGATATCGAATTCTTCTTCGAATGCCATGATCAGTTCAACGATGTCCAGGGAATCAGCGCCCAGGTCGTCGATGAAAGTGGAATCGATGGTTACATCAGCTTCGCTAACGCCCAGCTGGTCAACAACGATTTTCTTTACTCTATCAAAAGTGCTCATTACGGTTTCACCACCTTTCTTTGCGGAGGTGTATTCCCCCAAATTGTACCTTTTAGATTATATTACATAACCATTCCGCCGTCTACTTTTAAAACTTGTCCGGTGATGTAGCTTGCATCATCGGATGCAAGGAAACATACCGCAGAGGCGACGTCTTCAGCCTGGCCCATGCGGCCAAGGGGAATGGACTGAAGCATCATTTCTTTATTCTTCTCCGGAATGACATCGGTCATATCGGTCGCGATGAAGCCCGGTGCTACTGCATTGACGCGGACATTTCTAGCTGCCAGCTCCTTCGCGCAGGCTTTGGTGAGGCCGATGACGCCGGCTTTCGCTGCAGCGTAGTTTGCCTGGCCTGCATTGCCCATGATGCCAACCACGGAAGCAATATTGACAATAGAGCCTTTCTTCTTTCTCATCATCATCTGCGCTGCGGCTTTGGTGGTGAGGAAGGTGCTCTTCAGGTCCGTATCAAGGACAGCGTCCCAGCTTTCTTCCTTCATGCGGATCAGAAGGCCGTCGCGGGTGATGCCGGCATTATTGACCAGCACATCAAGGCCGCCAAATTCATCCTTTACAGCCTTGAAAATGCGATCTACATCTTCCGCTTTGGACACATCGCCCTGGATGGTGAAGGCTTTGCCACCGGCTGCTTCGATTTCTGCTTTCACAGCATCCGCAGCGGCTGCATTCCCTGCATAGTTCAGCGCTACGGCGTAGCCC
>CAVKMC010000197.1:0-3952 GCA_963657285.1 Agathobacter sp. | reverse complement strand
GTAGTCAGTACGTGCTTGACGGAAGCGAGTCGACGAGCGTATGCCTTCTTCGCTGAAGAAGGTGGCCGTTTGGCCGGATGATGGGAGCGTCGACATGGCTGACATCCGCATCGCCCGCACCATGGGCACCCTCTCCAGCGAAGAGGGCTTGGCACATTTGACTAATTAGTTAAGCACGTACTGACTACCGACCACCGACCACCGACTACTAAACCGACTACCGATTACTACTTCATCAGCGTTTCCGCCGCTGCGGTGGCCGCCTCTTGCGCGGTGACTACGCCCTGCTCGGCCATGAGGGCGAGGACGGTGATCATGCGCTTCTTGGCTTCCTGGGGATGAGAAATGGGATCGTAAGCCGATGGCGCCTGGGGCAGGCCGGCCAGCATCGCGCATTCCGAGAGTGTGAGGTCTCGGAGGGGCTTGCCGAAGTAGGTCTCGCTGGCGGCTTTGACACCGTAGGTGCCGTGGCCAAAGTAGATGGTATTGAGGTAGATTTCCAGGATTTCATCCTTCGTATAATTTCGTTCCAGCTGGATGGCGAGAGCCAACTCCTCCGCTTTCCGTGTCATGGTACGTTCCTGGGAGAGGAAAATATTTTTTACTACCTGCTGGGAAATGGTGCTGCCACCCTCCACGGTGCGGCCGGCGATGTAATTCGTAAAGAGCGCCCGGCCCACGCCGATCACGTCCACGGCGCCGTGCTCATAGAAGCGGCGATCCTCGGTGGCTACCACGGCCTTCGTCAAAAGCGGCGGCATCTTGTCGACAGGAATGAAATGGTTTCGATTGATGCGAGACTCCAAAGCTTCTTTGAAATGAGACAGCACATAGAATTTATCCTGCACGGTGGCGAGCTCACCGGAGGAGGAGATCGGATTTCCATTTCCCGCGGCCGGCGCGAGGTCCACGCTGCCCTCCGCTGTTTCATTGGAAGAGAGACCGGAAATCAAGGTGGTGATCATGTCCGTCACCTCCGAGAGCACGCCGTCGTCCTTGGCCGTCTGCGCCTTCGCTGTCACCGGCGGATGAGAGTCCGGCTGCGTGAGTGCGTTCCCCTGGGAGAAGCCCCAGTACACCGCCGCGCCTAAGAGGAGAAGAAGGAAAATGAATTTTTTCATGGTCAGGTCCTTTTCTGTGGAATGCTTTGTTCATGTTTCCTTTATTGTAACATAATTCGGGGCAAAGGGATAAGGGACAAGGGATAAGGTATAAGGTCTGCTTACCTGCTTCGTCATAGCTGGGAGCTAGGAGCTAGGAGCTTGGAGCTCGGCTAGTGTCAGTAAGCATGCTAAGCGTTAAAGGCGCGAGCTACTTTATCCGCTTAAACGAACGGAGTTAAATACCAGGTGTCGCTATCAGAGCTCCAAGCTCCAAGCTCCCTGCTCCTAGCTATGACGAAGCAGGTAAACGCGCCCTATCCCTTATCCCCTAATTTGTGTTATAATGAGAAAACAGAAGAGCCATATTATATGTATATATAATAGAAAAAGCGGTTTCGTTCTTTTGGGCCGCTGATTTTTTATGTGTAGGAGAAATATATGTCTGAAGATATTCATGAAATCCAGGCCCACCACGCAGAGGAGAATGGGAAAAGCGATTACGGCGCCAAGGACATACGTGTCCTCGAAGGTCTCGAGGCGGTCCGTCTGCGTCCGGGCATGTACATCGGCTCCACGTCTGCCCGCGGGCTGCATCACCTGGTCTACGAAGTGGTGGACAACAGTATCGACGAAGCATTGGCCGGCTACTGCACCCACATCGAAGTGACCTTGAACGATGACGGCAGCTGTACCGTCGTCGATAACGGCCGCGGCATCCCGACAGGCATGCACGAGACCGGGAAGCCCGCCATGGAAGTCGTCCTCACGGTGCTCCACGCCGGCGGTAAATTCGGCGGCGATGGCTATCCCATTTCCGGCGGCCTTCACGGCGTAGGTATTTCCGTGGTGAACGCCCTCTCCGAATGGACGAAGGTGGTCGTTCGTAGAGAAGGTCATTTCCATGAAATGAGACTGGCCCGCGGCGAAGTGACCCAGCACATGAAGACCTACGGCGACACCCATGAGACCGGCACCGCTGTCACCTTCAAGCCGGACATTGAAATCTTCAAGGAAGGCATTGATTTCGATTTCGACACCTTGAAGATCCGCATGCGCGAGCTGGCCTTCCTGAACAAAGGCCTCACCATCACATTGACGGACCTTCGCGATGGCGCTACCCATGAGGAAAAATTCCACTACGCCGGCGGCATTACCGAATTCGTACAGTTCCTGAACGAAGGCAAGGACCTGGTGGATCCTTCCGTCATCGCATTCGAAGGCGAGAAGGACAAGGTCATCGTGGACATCGCCATGCAGTACCAGCAGGGCTACAGCGAAAACATGTACACCTTCGTCAATGACATCAACACCATCGAAGGCGGCATGCATCTCACCGGCTTCCGCACGGCGCTGACTCGCGTGCTCAATGACTACGCCCGCAAAAATAATATTCTGAAAAATAACGAAGACAATCTCTCCGGCGACGACGTCCGCGAAGGGCTCACCTGCGTTATTTCCGTGAAGGTGCCGAACCCCCAGTTCGAAGGCCAGACCAAGACTAAGCTCGGCAACCTGGAAGTCAAGGGCATTGTAGATAATATCGTTTCCGCAGGCCTTATCACCTACCTGGAAGAACATCCCTCCGAAGGCAGAGCCATCGTAGAGAAGGGCATCACCGCTAGTCGCGCCAGAGAAGCGGCCCGCCGCGCCCGCGAGCTCACCCGCAGAAAGAATGCCCTCGAGGTTTCCAGCCTGCCGGGCAAGCTCTCGGACTGCACGGAAAAGGATCCGAAGATGACGGAAATCTATATCGTCGAAGGTGACTCCGCCGGCGGCTCTGCGAAATCCGGTCGCGATCGCCGCTACCAGGCCATCCTCCCGCTGCGCGGTAAGATCCTGAACGTAGAAAAAGCGCGGCTTGACCGCGTGCTGAATTCCGATGCCATCCGCACCATGATTACTGCCTTCGGCACCGGCGTGGGCGAAGACTTCGACATCACCAAGCTTCGCTACTACAAGATCATCATCATGACCGATGCCGATGTGGACGGCGCTCACATCCGTACCCTGCTTCTCACCTTCTTCTACCGCTACATGAAGCCGCTTGTCACCGAAGGCCACGTCTTCATCGCTCAGCCGCCGCTGTACCAGGTGAAGAAAGGCCGTCAGAAATATTACACCTATGACGACGATGAACAGAATAAGCTTCTGAATGAAATCGGCCGCGATGGCTGCTCCATCCAGCGCTACAAAGGCCTTGGCGAAATGAACCCGGAACAGCTGTGGGACACCACCATGAATCCGGAACAGCGCGTCATGCTCCGCGTAGAGCTCACCGACGCCGTAGAAGCCGACCGCCTCTTCACCATCCTCATGGGCGACAAGGTAGAGCCCAGAAGAAAATTCATCGAAGAGCATGCGAAGGATGTCACGAATTTGGATCTGTAATTTTTAGAAATTGAGAGAATGGGAAGGTAGCTTGACTGCTTCCTCATTCTCTCTTTTTGCGCGTTTACCTGCTTCGTCATAGCTAGGGAAACACTGATTAAATCGAAGATTCAAAAATCATAAGAATTTTTATTCATAGCTTCGTCAAGAAAATCCTTAAATAGCTCGCTATTCGCGGATTTCCTTTCCTCGCTCTGAATAAAAATTCAAGAATGATTTTTGAAAACGATTTAATCAGCGTTTCCCTAGGAGCCATGAGCTAGGAGCTTGGAGCTCTGCATGCGACACTTGGCATTTAACTGCGTTCTACCGTCGGGCATGCCTACTGACGCCAAAGAAGCTCCAAGCTCCTAGCTCATGGCTCCTAGCTATGACGAAGCAGGTACGCGTGTTCAGATTTCAAAATTTGCGGCGCTTCTTAATTTGTGCGCCGCACCACCACTCCTCACTCCTCACTCCTC
>CAVKMC010000196.1:0-3981 GCA_963657285.1 Agathobacter sp. | reverse complement strand
AGGAAATACCACCATCGACATCTGTACCACCACCTTAGGCTTCATCCAGCGCGGCGGCAACCCCACCGCCCGCGACGGCCAGCTGGGCTCCATCCTAGGCGCCGCCGCCGTCAAAGCTCTCGTAGAAGGCGAGACCTGCGCCCTTGCCGGCATGCACCGCGGCCGCCTCCGTGTGATTTCCTATGCAGACATGAAGAAACAAAAAGACCCCTTCCGCAAAGACCTCTACGACCTGGCCGCCATGCTAGGCGCAGCGGGACGGATTGAGAATTGAAATAACGTAAACGCGTTTACCTGCATCGACATAGCTTGGAGCTATGAGCTTGGAGCTGGGAGCTTCATTGGCGTCAGTGGGCATGCTTGGCTGTGGATTCACGAAGCGAGGCGCGTCAATTGTGTTATGCCTTCTTCTTTGAAGAAGGTGGCCGAAGGCCGGATGATGGGCATGCCTTCAACGTCAAGCATGCCTACTGCCTCTGATAGAGCTCCAAGCTCCAGGCTCCGAGCTCCTAGCTATGACGAGAGCGGTAAGCATGCCCCTATCCATTTTCGTAAGGAGTCCCCATGACCATATTTCAAAAAATCCTCCGGTGGACCGCCCTCCCGGTGGTCTGCCTTTTCCTTTTGACCGGCTGCGACAAAGAGCCCAAGACCATTTCCATCGCCACATCCGACGGGAGCCTGGTGAAAACCACCGTGGACATGAGCGATGACTTCGACATGGAAAATACCGAAGGCATCCTTGTTGTTTCGCAAAATAAAAAGATCATGCTGCGCCTCGCCATCATTGGCGAAGAAGCCAGACAGGGTCACCTGGACCGCCTCAAGAATACCAACATGGCCCACATCTATAGCCAAAGCGGTCGCCAGATCGTCTACAACATCACCGACAACCGCGGCCTTATGAACTACCGCATCCTTCCCATCGCCGACCACCTCTACATGTACGGCGAGACCTACCTCCCCAAAGCCTCCGCCGACAAAGTCTGGTCCCACCTCACCTTCGAAGCCGAAGGCCATCACAAAATCTCCGGCAACCCCGACGCCCCCGCCAGCGAGAAGCCGTCTTGCTGCCAGTAAGCGGAAAGGGATAAGGGTCCGGGTACCTGCTTCCTCACAGCTAGGAGCTTGGAGCCTGGAGCCTGGAGCTTGGAGCTCTGTTGGCGTCAGTAGTCATGCTTGGCGAAAGCACCGCATTTCCAACGCTGCGCGCTCCGCACAGCGAGGCACCTCCTTTTTCTTTTACCCCCTTCCTCTGGAAGGGGGAGGGCCCGAAGGGCGGATGATGGGCGCGCGCCACCGCTGAGCATGCCTACTGACGCAAAAGAAGCTCCAAGCTCCAAGCTAAAAGCTCAACGCTATGGGGAAGCAGGTAAGCACGTCCTTATCCCTTATCACTTGGAAATGGAGGAATCCAAATGAAAATCCTCGTCAGCGCCTGCCTCTTAGGCCGCAACTGCAAATACAATGGCGGCAACAACCGCAACGAAAAGGTGATCCAATTTCTCGAAGGCAAGGAAATCATTCCTGTCTGTCCCGAGGTGGCCGCCGGCATGCCCGTTCCAAGACTTCCTGTAGAAATACGAGACGGTCGCATCATTTCCATCGAAGGAAAAGACCTAGACGACGTCTACCGCAAAGGCATCAAGCGCACCCTGGCGCCCCTCGACCTGGAAGACATAGACCTCGCCATCCTCAAAGCCAAAAGCCCCACCTGTGGCGTCCACGAAATCTACGACGGCACCTTCAGCGGCAAAAAAATAAAAGGCCAAGGTCTCCTGGCCGCGGCCCTTATCGAAGAAGGCGTGTACGTCATCGATGAGAATGACCTTTCGTGAACAGGGGGGGCGCCTTTGCCTGCTTTCCCATAGCTTGGAGCTGTGAGCTATGAGCTTGGAGCTCGGCTAGAGTCAGGAAGCCTTCTTCCTTGAAGAAGGTGGCCGAAGGCCGGATGATGGGCGCACTGCCACCAAGCATGCCTACTGACGCAAAAGAAGCTCCAAGCTCCAAGCTAAAAGCTCCTAGCTATGACGAAGTAGCCAAACGCGCCCGACCACCGACCACCGACTACGAAATCGATTTCCCCAGAAAGGAGACAACCATGAATAAAAAACTCATCACCCTCACCGCCGCCGCGCTGCTCATGATTTCTTCCATGAGCGCACAGGCCGAGGAAGCGCCGCGAAGAAGCCTCACCGTTTCCGGCAGCGCCACCGTCACTGCCAAGTGCGACACCGCCGAAATCTATCTCACCGTAGAAACCCAGTCGGACAACGTGAAGAAAGCCTCCCGCGACAACGCTGAGACCATGACCGCCGTACGAAACGCCGTCATCGCCGTCGGCGCCGACGCTTCGAAAATCGAAACGGAAAACTACAACGTCTATCCCCAGCAGACCTACGATGCCAAAGGGAAATTAAAATCCCGCACCTACAAATGCACCAACTCCATGAAGCTCCAAGTGGCATCGCTGGAGAAAACCGGCGCCGTCATTGACGCCGCTGTAGAAGCCGGCGCGAACCGCATCGACAATGTGGAATTCTCCGTCAGCAAGACCCAAGAGTACAAAGACGAAGCCCTTCAGAAGGCCACCGCTGACGCCCTCCGCAAAGCCCGCATCATGGCCGGCACCCTGGGCCGCAGCATCGTGAACGTCATCTCCGTCAATGAAGACAACGTCACCGTCCGCCCCTACCACGTCGTCTTCGCCGCCAAGATGGCCACCAACTCCGACGCCCGCAGCACCACACCGGTAGAAGCCGGCGACAGCGAAATGGAAAGCCACGTCACCGTAGTCTTTGAAATCGGATAACAACCACCCACGCAAAAAAGCTCTGCACATTGCAGAGCTTTTTTCTTGCGGTAGTCGGTAGTCAGGACGTGCTACCTGCTTTCTCATAGCTTGGAGCTTTTAGCTCGGAGCTTGTAAGCTCGCCCCACGAGACAAGGACGATAGAGTCAAGCGTGCCCCGCTTACATCCGCTATCGTAAGGAGCGCCCGTTGACTCCGCAAGAGCTCCTAGCTCCAGGCTCCAGGCTCCTAGCTATGAAGAAGCAGTCAAACGCGTCCCGACTACCGACCACCGACCACCGACTACTTAAAACCGATAGCATTAATCCTACTTCATAATGCAGATGTCTTCCAGCGCCCTCTTCGGCACGCAGTAATTTTTATTTTCATCCAGGAAATATTTCACTGCGCCATCCTCCGGCACCTCCACGATGTGACTCTCGCAGCCCGGATAGCCCAGCGCGATGAGAAGCCGCGGCTTCCATTCGGTCGGCACAGAGAGCAGCTCAGAGACCTTGGCGAACTCCACCGCTCCCAGCATCGCCGAGCCGATGCCGTGAGAGTAAGCGTTCAGCGTGATTGTCCGCGCCGCGATGCCGAGATCAATATCGGACCAAGGATTTCCCCGGCCCTCCTGGCAAATCAAAACGAAAGCCACCGGCTGCTCACCCGCCTTCGGCGTTCCCAGCTCCGGCGGCAGCGCCCCGGCCCAATGAATCATCGGCTGCATCGCTGCCACCAGCGCCTCATCCTTCACCAGCACATACCGAAGCACCTGCCCATTCATGGCGCTATTGGCAATGCGCACATTTTCCACGAGTTCATTTAAAATATTTTCATCGATCGCCTTCGGCAAAAACCGCCGATACGTCCGGCAGCCCACTGCAAGAGAATTGAAATCCATATGCTTACTCCTTTACATAAGGTAAGTAGAAATACCATAAGCGAAAAGGGATAGGAGGCGGGCGCGTTTGACTGCGACCTCATAGCTAGGAGCTATGAGCCTGGAGCTTGGAGCTCGGTTGGCGTCAGTAAGCGTGTCATATTGTAGAGGCGAGAGGTATTTTACCCCTCTTCTCTAAGCGCAATTAAATGATAAGTGACACTATCAGAGCTCCCAGCTCCTAGGGAACCACTGATTAAATCGTTGCCTGAAATCATTCTAGAATTTTTATGCAAGACGAGGAAAA
>CAVKMC010000195.1:0-4006 GCA_963657285.1 Agathobacter sp. | reverse complement strand
GGAGTGAGGAGTGGTGGTGCGGCGCATAAATTAGAAAGCGCCGCGGAGTTTTGAAATAAAAATCCGCGCAACTGCTTTCTCATCGCTTGGAGCTTGTAAGCTTGCCCTACGAGATACCAGAATACAAATCTGGCGCAATCCTTATCTATTGTCCCCTTTCTTCAGGATGGAGGAAGGCGGTCACATGGTGGAAGTGCGCTGACTTTTTAAAACTTGCGCCGCTTTATGAATTGTGCGGCGCACCACCACTCCTCCCTCCTCCCTCCTCACTTTGTTAAATATGCCCGACTACCGACCACCGACTACCGACTACTTCTTGCGCCTCTCAACCTGAGCCCATATAATATCCATAACAAAGGAGGGCGGACGTATGGAAGAAAATGAGAAGGAGTATCTTCCCTTTGGCGAGGGAGGCTATCTATATCCTGAGATATTTATTTTGCGCAATGAGGGAGCGCTTCGGGTGCTGGAAATCTTGGATGCCCGAGGAGAGGAGCCTTCGGCGTGGTGCCGACGGGTTTGCCCGCCGCTGGTGTATATCGACGAGGCGGTACCGGCGAATTCCCCGGAAGTGTCGGAAAAGCAGCAGCAGCTTTTGGAGCTATGCGATACATTTGATTTGCCTATCTATTATGGCAGAGGCAATGGCTACTGGGACGCACAGGGGATGCTACATGATTTTGATGTGGCCGGGCTGGATGCTGATGTGTTGATGGTGGGCGGCGAAGGAAATATGGGCATGGGCTTTTGCTTTACGCCGGAAGAGATGGCCGATCTATTGAGCGCAGAGGATGAAGGATATCCCATCGAGCCTAGCTTGATGCGAAAGGTGAAGCTCCTGGGTGTCCTTCCGGATGGCGTCGATGCTAGAGATGTGGGAAGAGCATTGATCGATGAACTGAGAGAGCAGATACAGGAAAAGGAATCACTGGTATTTGCAGAGAAAGAAGAACTGGCCTTTGGCGGATATGATGAATGGCCGATTTGGTGTCAGGCGCCAAAAATAATTTGCGGCATGATGCAGAAGCTCCCGATTCGCACCGCTTTTTTTGCGGGATATTATCGGGTCGAAAAATCATCGGATTTGACTTTTGATTTATCTACTGTAAAGCCGTCCATTGATATAGGAAATGGGAAAGTAGTGAAGGAGCTGGCGCCGCAGAAGGTGAACGCGGTGTGGATCGGCGGGGCTTATGGCGGCACCATGCGGGCCATGGAGCTCACGGCGAAGGCGCTCGCGGGGAAGCGGATTGCGCCGGGCGTGCGGCTGTCAGTGTCTCCTTGCACGGCGGATGTGTACGAGAAGGCGGCGGACCTGGGGTACCTGACGGATATCATGGAGGCCGGCGGGCTGGTGCTGAACCAGTGCGCTACGCCCCGTGACCAAGCGCGAATCGGCGATGGCGAGCTCATGGTGTCCAATGATTTCCATAATGAAGAGGGCTATGCCGGCGGGACGATTTACCTGGCCTCCACATACAAAGCCATCGAGGCGGTGCTCTCCGGCTGGATTTCTCTGGGCGCTTCGGAAATTCCGGCAGAAACAACAGAAAAGAAAGGACCGCCGGAAATCAGACATACTGAAAAGCCGAAGGCGCCAGAGCCGGCGGCAGAGGTGCCCACGGTTTTAACGGGCCGGGTGTGGAAATTTGGTGACGACATCGACACGGACATCATCATGCCTACCCAGCATCTGTCCTACGCCGACTGGGATGAGGTGAAGCGGCACATGTTCGAACCTCTGCGGCCGGAGCTGGCGGCAAAGATTCGCGAGGGCGACATCATCGTGGCAGGAAATAATTTCGGCTGCGGCTCGTCGCGCGAGCAGGCGGCAGAGGTCATCGCCACCTCCGGCATCCGCTGCATCATCGCGAAATCCTTCGCACGCATTTTCTTCCGCAATGCCATCAATAACGGCGTCCTCCTTATCGAGTGCCCAGACCTCCCGGACCAAGTGGAAGAAGGCGACACGGTGGAGGTGGTGATGGGAAGCCATATTTCCCACAAAGGAAGGACCTATCCCATCCCGAAGATGCCGGAGAATCTGGCGCGGCTGATCCTCGCGGGGGGATTAGTAAAGAGCGTTATTGAGCGGAAATAGAGATAATTAGTGAGGAGTGAGGAGTTAGGAGTGAGGGGTGGTGGTGCGCCGCATCAATTCATATAGCGGCGCAAGTTTTGAAATAGAAAGCCGCGCACCTGCTTTGTCATAGCTTTGAGCTATGAGCTGGGAGCTTGGAGCTCTGGTAGTGACACTTGGCATTTAACTATGTTTCGGTAAAGTGGCAAAATGTCTCGCGTATCTATCGTTGGACATGCCTACTGCCGCTAGCCGAGCTCCAAGCTCCTAGCTCCAGGCTCTAAGCTATGGCGAAGCAGTCAAACGTGCCCCCTTTCCAAACTTGCGGCGCTTCTTAAGTTGTGCGCCGCACCATCACTCCTCACTCCTCACTCCTCACTTTTCGCCGAATTTCTAAAGGGGAGCCACTATGGGACATACGATTGCGGAAAAAATTTTAATGAGAGCCACGGGGAGCGGGGATCTCCATCCCGGGGACCTGGTGGTGGTGGAGCCGGACTTTGCGGTGTGCCACGACATATATACAGAAAAATTATATAAACGATTGGAAGAGATGGGCTTCGACCGGGTGAAGTATCCGGAGCGGCTGGTGATTTTCCATGACCATTTGAATCCGGCCTGCCTGCCATCGGATCCGCGGAGCCTTTCCTATGGCTACAAGCTTTGTGAGAAATATGGAATCACCGATTTCCATGCCACCGGCGGCATTTGCCACCAGCTCATTCCCGAGCTGGGCTACGCGAAGCCCGGGCGGATCATCCTTTGCACCGACTCCCACACCACCACCTATGGCGCCGTGGGCTGCTTCTCTACCGGCATCGGCTACACGGAGATGGCCTACCTCTGGGGCACCGGGCAGCTATGGCTTCGAGTGCCGGCGTCGATCAAGATCGAGGTCAATGGCCAGCTGCCGCCGAATGTGTACGCGAAGGATATCATTCTCCGTGTGCTGGGAGATCTCAAGGCTGCCGGCGGGACATACCGGTCACTGGAATTTGGCGGCTCCGCCATCGAGGACCTTTCCATCGACGGCCGCCTCACCATGGCGAATATGGCCGTGGAGTGCGGCGCGAAGGCCGGGCTATTTCCAGCGGACGAGAAGACGGCGCTCTACTGCAAGGAGCCTTTGGGAGAAATCAACTGGGTGCGCGCCGACAAGGACGCGACCTATGACAGAGTGCTCTCCTACTGCGCCGAGGACCTGGAGCCGGTGGTGGCCTGCCCGCCTTATGTGGACAACATCAAGCCCCTCCGTGAAGTCTTGGGTACCCGAATCACCCAGGTATGCATCGGCTCTTGCACCAATGGGCGGCTGGAGGATCTGGAAATCGCGGCCCGCATTCTTCGTGGAAATCAGGTCTCTCCCTATGTGCGGCTGGTGGTGACGCCGGCGTCGAACGCCATCATGGAGGAGGCCATGCGCCGAGGCTATATCCAGGACCTGGTCCGCGCCGGCGCCATGGTGACGCCGCCGTACTGCTCCTTCTGCGAAGGCCGCACCATGGCGCTCATGGGAGACGGCGAAGTCATGCTGGGCACCAACAATAGAAACTTCCTGGGTCGCTTCGGCTCGCCGAAAGCAAAGGCCTATCTAGTAAGCCCCGCCGTAGCCGCCGCCTCGGCGATCGAAGGGGAGATAGTAGAACCGTAAGAGGATAGAGAAAAGGCGTTTTTGCCGAAAGTGAGGAGTTAGGGGTGAGGAGTGGCGGTGCGCCGCATCAATTCATATAGCGGCGCAAGATTTGAAATAGAAAGCCGCGCACCTGCTTCGTCATAGCTTTGAGCTATGAGCTGGGAGCTTGGAGCTTGGAGCTCTGGCAGTGACACTTGGCATTTAACTACGTTTCGGTAAAGTGGGCAAAATGTCTCGCGTCGTTGGACATGCCTGTTGCCGCTAGCCGAGCTCCAAGTCCCAAGCTCCTAGCT
>CAVKMC010000194.1:0-4017 GCA_963657285.1 Agathobacter sp. | reverse complement strand
CCTACGCTTAGACTGCAGCCTCACGACTACAATCCCAAGGTCTAGGTACCAGCTACTTGCTAGGCTTTACTGGGGCGGGACTTGCACCACGCCTATACTATGTACGCCGAACAGGCGCACCTGACCGTCGACTACTAACTCCTAAAACTCCTCAAACGCCCTCAGTAGCTCTCTTGTATACCCTTCCTTCGGATGGCGGTAGAGCTCCTCGGTCTCTTCTATTTCTATGAGGCGGCCATTTTCGAGGATACCGATGCGGTTCGCTACAGCGCGAAGGAGGTCCAGATCGTGAGAAATAAAGAGACAAGCCATGGGATGCTTCCTTCGGAGCTTTTGCAAAATAGAAATCACCTGGGCCTGCACAGATACATCCAGCATAGACGTGGGCTCATCCAAAAGTAAAAGCCGCGGACGGAGGAGAAGAATCCGCCCCAGGCATACCCGCTGCAGCTCCCCGCCGGAAAGCTGGTGGGGATAGCGGCCGCGGAGCTCCCTTCGGAGCTGCAGGTCCTCCCAGATTTCCTCTATCCGCTCTTTATCATAGCCTCCATGGATGCGAAGGGGCTCCTCCATGGATTCCTCTATCGTCATGCGAGGATTCAGCGCCGCCGCCGGATTTTGGAAAAGCATCTGCACCTGCTTTCGCTTCGCCTTCCCCTCGCTTCGCAAAAGGGAGACTCCATCCAGGAGCACATCTCCCTCATCCGGCTTGAGGAGTCCCATGAGAATACGGGAAATGGTGGATTTCCCGGCGCCGCTGGTCCCCGCCAGGCCCAAGACCTCCCCCTCCTCCACGGAAAAGGAGATCGAGTGAAGCACTTCCCGCTTTTCTTTGAAAATAAGTCCCGAAGAGAAGCTGACCGACAGCTTTTTGACTTCCAATACAGCCATCCTCTCACCTCTCTCCGCCATGGGGACACTTCACCCAGTGGCCCGCCAAATTTATTTCCTTCGCCGCTCCATCGCAAACTTTGCAAGGACAGCGAGCTTTAAAAATACAACCCTTCGGTACCTCCGACATATCCGGCGGCGCGCCGGGGATGGGTCGGAGAGAGCGACGAGGCGATGCGTCGAAGAAGCTCACTGTATAGGGATGCAAAGGATGAGAAAAGATTTCCTTCGTCCTTCCCTTCTCGATGATTTCTCCCGCATAAATGATCGCCGTCTCATCAGAGAGCCGCTCCGCAAGCCGGAGGTCGTGGGTAATGAGAAGAAATCCGATGCCTTCCTCCTTGAGCTTACGGAAGACGTCACACACCTCGCGCCGCACGAAGGCATCGAGCCCCTTCGTAGGCTCGTCGGCAATGATCCAGGACGGATGAGGCATGGCCATCATAGCCGCCATGACACGCTGTGCCATGCCGCCGGATAGCTCGTGAGGCTTCATGGCGTACACCTCTTCCGCCCGAGGTAAGCCAAAGCGAAGCAGCTGGAAGGTACCCTTCTCCCTTTCCTCCTTCTTTCCCATAGGATGGTCATAGCGCTCCCGCTCCATCACCTGCCGGCCCACCGAGTACAAGGGATCCATGGCAGAAATCGGATCCTGGGCGATCCATCCGATTTCCCTTCCCCGCAGAGCTTCCATTTCCTTATCCGTCAGCAAGAGGAGATCCCTTCCGCCGAAGGAAATACGCCCCGTGATTTCTGCCTCCTTCGGTAAGAGCCCCATCACTGCGGCCCCGAGGATAGATTTCCCGCTTCCCGACTCACCAACAAGGGCTGTGATTTCTCCCTGCCGAAGAGAGAGGCTGGCGCTTCGCAGCACCGAAGATCTGCCGAAGGACACGGAGAGGTCATTGACTTCTATATCCATAGGTCGGCTCCTTCCAATACTCACGCAATGCATCGCCCAGCAAATTGATAGACATGGAGAAAAGGGTGATCCCCAGCCCCGGCGCCAGGATCATCCAGGGATAGGAGCGGAAATAGGTCCTGGCATCGGCGATCATGACGCCCCAGTCCGCCGCCGGCGGCGAGATGCCAAGGCCCAGATAGGAGAGCGCCGACGCCGAGAGAAGCGACGTGCCGATGCGTAGGGTCAAGAGCACCACCACCGTGGGCAGCACGTTCGGCAGCACGTAGCGCCGCAGGATATAGCAGTGCCCTGCCCCCAGCGCGCGGATACTCTCCATATAGGTCTCCCCGCGGATGCGGATCACCTCGCTTCGGACGATGCGGGAAAATCCCGTCCAAGAGGTCAGCGTCAAAGCGATGATGA
Organism: Agathobacter sp.; assembly: GCA_963657285.1. Classification (GTDB taxonomy): domain Bacteria; phylum Bacillota; class Negativicutes; order Veillonellales; family Dialisteraceae; genus Dialister. The sequence continues at coordinate 1,799 of CAVKMC010000194.1, read as the reverse complement.
TCCGGAATTGATTCTCCGGAAGAATCGCCGCAATGGCGATCATGAGGCTCATCCCCGGGAGCCCCTGGAAAATGCACACCAGCGCCTGGATGCCCTTATCCACCCAGCCGCCGAAGTATCCCGACAGCACCCCCAGGGAGAGCCCCACCACCATGGTGCAGCAGGCCGCCACGAAGGCAAAGGCCACCGACGTCCGCGCGCCGTAGAGCGTGCGGGAGAGGATATCCCGCCCCAAAGCGTCAGTCCCCAGCCAGTGGGCCGCCGAAGGATGCTCCAGGATCTCATCCACCGACACCGCGATGGGGTCATAGGAGGAAATCCAAGGCGCCAGGAGCGCCGCAGCGATGATCCCCACCATCACGAAAAAGGCGGCTACGTACATAGGATGTATACGTCTCATAGGTCACTTCCCCTTCGGACTCAGCACATAGTAGGAAAGATCCACCAGATAATTGAAGAAAATAAAAATCGTCCCGCTTACCAGCACGTAGCCCTGGATCACCGGGTAGTCCCTCCCCCAGATGGCTGCGAGCACATGGCTCCCCAGCCCAGGGAATGAGAAAAGATTCTCTATAATCACCGAGCCCCCCCAAAATGGAGCCAAAGTAGGTCCCCACCATGGTGATCACAGGCATCATCGCATTGGGGAGGACGTGGCGCCGCTCGATATAGGAAATCGGAAGTCCCTTCGCCCGCTCCGTCAGGATGAAGGGCTTCTCCATCACCTCTAAGACCGATGTCTGCTCCAGCCGAAGCGTCGCCGCCGCCGTCCCTGCCGCCAGGACGAAGGAGGGCATCACCATCTGCTGCCAAGAGCCATAGCCCGAGGAAGGTAGGAGCTGCCACTCCTCCGAGAGAAGCAGCATCAAAAGGATGGCCAGCCAAAAGGAGGGCACAGAAATAAAAAATAGCGACAGCAACCGCGCCGCCATCTCCGGCCGGGTCCCCTGCTTCCTCGCCGCCCAAAGCCCGCCGGGGATGCCCAGGAGCAGCACCCAGCCCATGGCCCAGAGCGCCAGGTGGAAGGTCACCGGCAGATGGCGGAGCAGTTCAGCAAGCACCGGCTTGTGGGTAAGATAGGAAATCCCCAAGTCCCCTTGTATCGCATGAGCAAGCCAAGAAAGATACTGCGCCACATAGGGCCGGTCCAGCCCCAGCTCATGGCGCATAGCGGCAAGCTCCTCCGCCGTCGGCTCCGCCGACCCGTCCATGGTAAGCACCGCCAAAGCCGGATCCCCCGGCGAGAGAACCCCCAGCGCAAAGGCCAGCACCGTGAGGCCCACGAGGAAGGGCAATAAAAGCAAAAGCCGCGTAGCGGCGTAAAGAAACAATCGCTTCATGGGGCCTCCTTTTAGAAATCCGGATTAACGGTAGAGATTTAGTAATTGGTAGTCAGTGGTCAGTAATTAGTAATTGGTGGTCACTAGTTAGTGGTCAGTGGTCAGTGATCAGTAATCAGTAGTCAGCGGTCAGCGGTCAGTAGTCAGTAGTCGGTGGTCAGTGGTCGTCCTCCGAATGGCTATAGAGTCAAGAAATTCATGCTAAGGTTTAGCATAGATCGTGGACTCTAGGGAACCGCTGATTAAATCGTTATCTGAAATCATTCTAGAATTTTTATGCAAGACGAGGAAAAGTAATCCGAGAATAGCGAGCTATTTGAGGATTGCTTTGACGAAGTATTGCATAAAAATTCGTATGAGTTCCGATTCTTCGATTTAATCAGCGGTTCCCTAGCCGTACGGGAGTAGCCCCTTGGAGAAGGGGCGCGCGTTAGCGGAGGATAGAAGTGCCTCGCAAGA
>CAVKMC010000193.1:0-4037 GCA_963657285.1 Agathobacter sp. | reverse complement strand
GTGCAAACCGTTAATCGCGTACTGACTACTGACTACCGACTACCGACCACAAAGCCGATAGTGGAAGCATGGAAACCAGTGCAAGCAGTCAAATGCGTCCCGACCACCGACCACCGACTACCGACTACTAAAATCGATATCCCTTTTTCTCTTTCCCTTCATGGAGTATAATGAGAAGCAAAGAATTTGCACCTATTATATTTCCTATCGTTGCTTCATGGAGGAGTGACCATGTTTTTTAATTTGTTCAGCAAAAACAAAGATGAATTTATCAAGGCCTATGCCGAGAAGATGTCCGAGGCGGCGCTGGAAGAGGAGCTTGACGCGGACGCGCTGGAGGAATTGATTTCCTACGCCCGAGAGAAGGATCTGTCCAACAAGCAGCTGGCGGCGGCGCAGGGCTTTGCTTGTGATATGGCTTTTGAAGAATTGTATCAGGACGGCTACCTGGACGATGAGGATTATGAAATCTTTGCGGCTCTCGTGGATGCCTGCTACATGATGAAGCCGGAGCAGAAGTATCGCTACGAAACCATCGGCAAGCGGAGCAATGCGATTTACAAAATCCAGGAGAAGGGTCTCCTTCCGAAAATCAAAAAGGACTACGCCAGCGTGGATTATCGAGATGGCGAGAATCTTCATTTTGCAGCGTCGGCAAAGTTTATGAAGCTGGTGGACACCAATGACGCCGAGGTCCGCGTGGATAAGGATCATCCCTTCGTGGCCGGCAGTCTTACTGACGTGGCCAATGGGGCTTGGAAGGAAGAAACTCCCGGCGCCTTCTTCATCACCACCGAACGCGTGGGCTTCCGCGGAAAAGAAAATTCCACCACCATGGAGCTCAAGGATGTGGACTACATCGAGCTGGGCAAGGGCCCCCTTCGCATCTATGAAAAGGAAACCGGCAAGGTCCTGGCCGTCCGCATCGATGACTACGAGATGGCAGGGGTGCTTTTGTCCAGGCTACTGTAAAATGTCAGGGATGTGTTTTTTCGAAAGTTAGGAGTGAGGAGTGAGGAGTGGTGGTGCGCCGCATCAATTCATATAGCGGCGTGAAGTTTTGAAATAAGTAAACGTATTTGGCTGCGTTCTCATTACTGTGAGCCATTCACTGTATAATCTACACTATGTGTTTCGCTATAGACAAGAGAGTCGGTAAACGGTTCACTGTAAGTGGGGCAGCAGGGAAATGTGTTGACTTTCAAAGCTTGCGGCGCTTTTTAATTTGTGCGCCGCACATCCACTCCTCACTCCTAACTCCTCACTTTTGCACAATCTTATCTTGGCTCTGTTCTATTTCTACAAATAGGGGAAGACTTAATTCAGAGGAGGAATTATCATGGAATTGGATCGCGTATTGAAGACTCGTGTTTCCATCCGCAGATATACGGACGAAGTTTTGACGGAGGAGGAAATCGCTGCGCTCTTGGAAGCGGCGCAGCGTTCGCCGATCGGACACTTCGATTACAAAAATTATGCCATCGCTGTGATCACCAACAAGGAAATCTTAAAGCAGCTGGCAGAGGAAAATGATGCGCTCTCCGGCAAAGGTGATCCGCTCTATGGAGCGCCGGCGCTGTTTCTGATTCTCCGCACCCACGAGGCGGAGAATGATACGGCCAAGCTCAATGCGGGCATCATCGCTGAACACATTCACTTGAAGGCGGTGGACCTGGGACTCGGATCTCTGTGCGTCTACAGCTTCCTCCGTGTCTTCGAAAAGCAGCCGGGCTACGGCGCCTATTTCCGCGCTCTCAATCTCCCGGGCTATCAGCCCATCATGAGTGTGGCAGTGGGACACACGCCGATTCCCGAAAGAGAAAGGCGCTTGGCTGCCCGTCTCAAGGTTCTTCGTTTTGAAAAGGAGGAATGAAAAATGGAACTCGATCAGGTACTCGCCCTTAGAAAATCCGCCCGGGCCTACACCGCAGAACCGGTGAGTGAGGCGGACATCGATGCGCTTTTGAAAGCCGCCATGGCTGCGTCGGTGGGGAAACACAATGACGCCGGCTATACCTTGGCTGTGGTGAAGGATCCGGCGCTGCTCTCTCAGATCGACAAGGAAGCGGAAGAGAAATTGGGGAGGCCCCATATGTTTTTCAGTGCGCCGCTCCTCATTTTGATTTGCGAAACGAAGGAAGCCTTCGGCCATTTAAAGGAATTTGATGCCGGCATCATCGCTGAGCATATCCATCTCAAAGCCACCGACCTGGGGCTGGGCTCCGTGGTCCTCTTCGGCTTCATCCATCACCTGGGCCACGAGGCGGACTACGTGAAAGCGCTGAACCTCCCCGAAGGCACCTACCCGCTCCTGGGCGTAGCCGTAGGCCACTCCCGCGCAGCCGGGATGCCGAGGAAAGAGGATCGGAAGTTCGAAGTAGTAGTACGATAAAGCAAACAAAGAGCTTCTTTCCGCAAGTTAGGAGTGAGGAGTGAGGAGTGGCGGAGCGCCGCATCAATTCATAAAGCGGCGCGGATTTTTGAAATAAGAATGTATTTGCCTGCTTCCCAGCAACTGTCAACGGTTATACGGATCACGGTAGTGAGGCAGCAGGGAAATGCGCTGACTTTCAAAACTTGCGGCGCTTTTTAATTTGTGCGCCGCACATCCACTCCTCACTCCTAACTCCTCACTCCTAACTTTCAAGAGATGCGTCCTAATCACTAATCACTGACCACCGACCACTGATTACCCAAAACGGAGGTACCCCATGCCCATTCTCACCGGCGACTGGAAGCAGGATTTCTTATACTTTGACGGACGGATCAACCGCAAGGTATTTTTATTTCGTAATTTGATTCTCTACGGGATTTCTATCGTGGTGAATCTGGTGGTGTGGCTGGTCATCGGCAGCAGTGCGTCCTGGATCGTGTCGGTAGCCTTCGCGCCGCCGGCCTTTTCGTTGGGCATCCGCCGTCTCCATGACCTGGACAAAAGCGGCTGGTTCGCTCTCATTTATTTCATCCCGGTGCTGAATATCATCCTGGAGCTCTATCTCCTCTTCTTCAAGGGCACCGAGGGCATGAACCGGTACGGCAGTGATCCCTTGGGAAATATGGATTAAGCCCGTAAATCAGAAATTATAAAGAATTTTTGAAAACAGTTTAATCGCCTTTTCTCTTGCGGTCGTGGGGTGAATGGGCAAGCAGCTAAACGCGTCCTGATCACTGACCACTGACCACTGATTACTAAGACATCAAAAATATTTTCAAAGATTTCTCTTGACAAAGGAAACCGTCAGTGCTAAAGTAGTGCACAACAAAACGATGAAGAAAAGAGTAAGCACTCTGACGACAACAAAGCGAGTCCGGACAGTGAAAGCGGATGTGGATAGGATGCTGAAGTGCATTTCTGAGTTTGGCGAGCTGAAGGTGAGTAGCTCTTCCCGGGAACTCCCGATACAGGGTCAGGGTTTGATAGAACCTTTTAAGGTGTATTTGGTGACGAATACATGAAATTGGGTGGAAACACGAAGCTATGGCTCTCGTCCCTTCTGGGGCGGGAGCTTTTTGATTTCAAAAATAAATTTCATATGCGGCGATGAAGAAAAGAGTACGCATCCCGATGACAGCAAAGCGAGTCCGGACAGTGAAAGCGGATATGGATAGGGAGCGGAAGTGCATTTCTGAGCCAATGGGCTGAACAAAGTAGGCCGTTCGGGAGACGCCCGTTACAGCGTTAGAAAGAGAGAATGGAAGCATAGTGAGAAAGTAGCCAAGCGAGTTCCGACTACCGACCACCGACTACCGACTACTAATTCCTGATCACTGACCACTGACTACTAAACCGCTACCGCTTATCCACGCTTTCTTCAATGAGGTATATCGCACATGATATATAAATTTGGGTGGAATCACGAGTCATCGTCCCTTGGGATGGTGGCTCTTTTTGTTTTTGGGGAACCGCTGATTAAATCGTTTTCAAAAATCATTCTTGAGTTTTTATTTAGAGCGAGGAAAGGAAATCCGCGAATAGCGAACCATTTAAGGATTTTTTTGACGAAGCTATGAATAAAAATTCTTATGATTTTTGAATC